>JBEIQK010001125.1:0-1604 GCA_040376505.1 Alphaproteobacteria bacterium
CCGCGGCGCGCGCCGGGGCGGCGGGGCGGCGGCCACCTCGGCGCGGGGGGCGCCAGGTCGGGCGGCCATCTCCAGCTCGAACAGGCGGGCTTCGTGGGCCGCGATTTGAGCCTTCAGCCGTGCGCGCTGCTGGATGCCCACGAGGCCCATGACAAAGCTGATGACGGGCAGCACGGCGAAGAGGCAGACCAGCAATCCAACGATGTAGTCCAAGACAGTGTCCCGCAGAGGATCGCCGCGGTCTGCGGCGAAGCGCCTGATGAACCTAAGCTACTCAGTCCGTGTGAACGCCGTGTGAACGCGCCATGAATGCAAGGTGAACCAATGCGGGGCGGCGGGCTGGTCAGGGCGGCGGCGGTGCCTACCCTCGGCGCGCCCTTTCACGGAGTCCGCCCATGTCCGCCCTCGTCAAGATCCATCCCAAAGCCCAGTCCGCCCGCGAAGCCTTTCACAGCGCGGTCATCAGCGAGGTGTCTGGTGCCGTCGAGAAAGAAGCGGTGGTGGTGGTGGGGATGGCCTGGAACCCCTTCTGCAGCAAGGCGGTGAAGCTCCTCACCGAGAAGGGCATCGCCCACCGCTACCTGGAGTACGGCAACTACCTGTCGGGCTGGAAGCCGCGCCTCGCCATCAAGATGTGGAGCGGCTGGCCCACCTTCCCCCAGGTCTTCGTCAAGGGCGCGCTGATCGGCGGCTTCAACGATCTCAAGGCCCTCGCCGACTCGGGCGAGCTGGCCACCCTCCTCAAGGGCTGAGCCCCAGCAGGGCGCCGCGCAGCCGCAGCAGGGTGGGCCCCAGGGCGGCCATCGCGTCGGCGCCCACCTTTTCGGTCAGCTCGGCCTCCATCTGCTTGAGCAGGCCCACGCCGGCGAGCAGGCCCTCGCGGCCGCGGGCGGTCCAGCGCACCAGATGGGCCCGGCCGTCGCGGGGGTCTGGCGCTCGCTCGACGAGGCCGAGGCCGACGAGATCGTCGATCAGCTTGCCGACGGCCTGCTTGGAGATGCCGGCCTTGGCGGCGATGGCGACCGCGCTGGCCCCCTCCAGGGGGATGTGGGGGAAGAGCTGGGTGTGGGCGACCCGCACGTCGACGCCGGTCTGCGCGCGCAGGCGGGCCAGGGCGGCCTCATTCCACAGGCGCGCGCATTGAAAGAGCAGCTGGCCGGTGCTCTCGGCCTTGGCGGCCTCCAGCCGGGCGGGGAAGGGGTCGGTCATCGGGCCTCGGGATCAGATAGTCAACCTGGTTGACTGGTTCGACGCCCCCCCTTATACCGTGGCGACCTTTTTGGGAGGACCCATGCCCCTCGTCGCCAACGCCCCCGGCCTGTGGACCGTCGATCAAGACCTGCGCATCCTCGGGGCTCAACTGGGCTCCCGGGCTTCGATCCTGCGGCTGTCTGATGGGCGGCTCGCCCTGCACTCCGCCGTGCCCTTTACCGAAGAAGATGCCGCGGCTATCGATGCCTTGGGAGAGGTGGCGCTGATCATCGCTCCGAATCTCTTTCATCACCTCTCGCTGGCGGCGGCGGCGGCGCGCTGGCCCCAGGCTCAGGTGGTGGGGGCGCCGGGCCTCGCCGAGAAGGTGCGCGGGCTGCCCTCGATGGCGCCGC
>JBEIQK010000514.1:0-4829 GCA_040376505.1 Alphaproteobacteria bacterium
GAGGGCAAGCAGCTCGCTGCTCCCCGGCGTGGGCAGGGGCCCGCCATACACGCCCTGGGCGCGCAGGCCGGCGGTCTGCAGCTCGCGCAGGGTGACCCCGGCCAGCAGCGGCGCCGCCACGTCGATGAGGTGCTCAATGCCCGCCATCGTGCGGCCCAGATCGTGGCGCACGCTGACCTTGGCGCTGACCTCGGCCACCTTCTCGCTGTTGGCGCTGAGCCAGGCCTCGTCGAGTTGGGCCGGGCCGAGCTCATGGGCCGTGATCATCGCGCCGATCAGGCGCCGGGCCGCGTGGCTCACCGCCACCGGGTCGGGGCGGCCCTCGCCGGCCATCATCCGATCGAGCACAAAGCCCGGCGCCCCCATCGTGATCTCGATGCGATCGAGCTGATCGGCGCGCAGCCGCTTGTCGGCGGCCTTGGTGTGGCGGGCCAGGATCTCGGCCACCGCCTCTACCGGCACGGCGGCGAAGGGGTGGGCGGGAATGAAGGAGAAGCTGGTGGTCAGCGTGAGCCAGGCCCGGCCGAGGCCGGTGAAGGCGGTGCGCAGCGGAACCCAGCAGAGCGAGGCCATCAGGCCATCGGCACGGTCGAGCAGATCGGTGGGCCCCTTCACGCCGGCCTGGGCCAGCTCGACACACTCCAGGGCCTGGAGCGCCGGCGCCATCGCCAGCAGGGTGCGGGCGGCCCCGCCGGCCTGGGAGACCGCGGGCGGCGGACGGTGGGGCATCGCCAGCGCCAGCGCCAGGGCGTGGGCCAGCTCCTCTTCATCGAGGCCCGACAGCAGGCCCGCCGCGATCGCCGTCGCCGCGGCGTGCACCGGCGCCACCGCAGCGCCCATCGTGGGCCCGAGGAGGAGGCTGGCACCCACCCGCGCGGCGATCTCCTGCGCTGCGACGCTGGCCACCAGCAGATCGCCGACGCTTCGCCCGCGCGCCCAGGCCCAGACCGTCGACAGGCCCGCCGGCCCCGGGTTGGAGAAGAAGACCGGATCGTCAAAGCAGATCCAGCTCGCCAGGGCGCTGTGCAGGCGCACCGCGTCGCGCCGCGGGCTGGTGCCACCGCCGGCCAAGGCCGCCGCCCCGCGCGACCCGCCGGTCTTGCGCAAGGCTCGGGCCAGGGGCCGATCGGCCAGGGCCCGCACGGCGCCAGCCTGGGAGAGGTGGGCGTAGCGGGCCCGCTCCACCACGGCCGGCGGGAGCTGCTCGAGGGTGAGGGCTCGCGCCCAGCGCGCCAGCGCGTAGATCGTGGTGGCCATCAGTAGGCAAAGCTCCAGGTAAGCCCGGCAGACCAGATGCGTCCGCCGATGGGGATGGGGGCGTCGTCCACCGGCGCCCCCGCGCGGCCCGGATCGCCGCCAGGCTGCAGGGCGCCCGCGGCGAGCACCCCCATCTCGGCGAAGGCATCCCAGGACATCGGGCCGTTGGTCAAATTGAAGGGGTCATCATGGGAGACGCCGGCCCCCGCCGCGAGGAGGATCCGGTCGGCATCGAGGAAGGCGGTGCCCCCCCCCTGCGCCACCAGCGGCGTCGGCTCGTAGCCCGCGCCCGCCCGCACCGTCAGGCCCACGGGGCCCCAAACCGGGCCGCCATCCAGAGGCTCAAAGCGGTACTCGCCGCCGCCCCGCAGGCCCCAGGTGGCCTGGAGCACGATGTCGTAGGGGTTGCCATCCTGGATCTCGGGCTCGGCCAGCTCGAAGAGCTGGGTCTCCACCCGCGAGGCCTGCACCGAGGCCACGTTGAGGCGCATCTGGTCCCAACCCTGGCGCTGGGCCTCAGCGTAGACCCGCCCCCAGCGCTGCTCGAAGCCGGCACCCACCACCACCCGGCTCGGCACATAGTGGTCGAAGAGGGCGAGGCGCAGGGGCGCCAGCAGCGTGACCGGCACCGGCGCCGCGCTCGGGTTGGCCTGCAGACCGAGGTTGGCCTGCAAGTCCACCGTCACATCGACCGGGAGCCCCACCGCGCCGCGCCAGGAGGCGCCGAGCAACAGGCCATCGAGGGCCGGGAACTGCTCGCCCACATCCCAGTGCAAGGCCGCGATCGGCGCGAGGCTGGGCACGATGTCGATGACCATCTCGTGCGGATCGAGGGAGATCGGCCCGATGATCTCGCCAAGCTGCTGCCCCTCGCTGGCGAGGCCCACCGGCACGTTCATGGTGATGTCGAGCTGGTAGCGCACCCGCGACAGCATCTCGACCGCGCCGCCCAGGCTCACGCCCTTGAGCTGCTCCCAGCCAAAGCCCACCGCCAGCTCGTAGCGGTGAGCCCGGTTCTCATAGAGGAACCAGTTCGGCAGCGAAGGCTCGAAGGTGTGGATGCGCACGAGGCGCCCATTGGGCATGAAGCCGGCGATCGAGAGCGCGAAGCGCTCGCCCACCGGCCGCCCCAGGGCGAAGGAAAAGCCGTCGGCCTTGTCGGGGTCGGTGGCGACCGACAAGGGCTTGTCGGTGTCGTTGATGAGGCCGTCGCGGTTGGTGTCCCACAGCACATCGGGGCTGTCGGGGAAGTCGGCGCGCAGCAGGGCGTAGCCCACCATCGCTTCGGGCCGCTTCATGCGCACCAGGGCCGCCGGGTTCAAGAAGACCCCGGCCGGCTCGTCGAGGATGGCCACCCCGCCGCCGCCACGCCCGATCTGGGCCCCGCCAATGCCGTAGAGGTCGATCGGCCCCGCCAGCGCGGTCGCCGGCAGCATCCCGAACAGACCCACCGCGAAGCCCCGCATGAACCGCCTCCCTGCCGCGACGCTTAGGCGTAGCCGAGCTCCGGCACCGGCGTGAGCGCCAGCTCGCGCATCACATCGACCACCGCGGTGGCCGGCTCGCCAATCAAGGCCTCGCGAAGACAGGCCATGCGCCCAGAGAGGTAGGCCGTGGCGTGGCCGGTGCCCTTGAAGGCCCCCCGCCGCCCGTCGCGCCACTCGTAGCCATGGGTCAGGTACTTGTCGGAGAGGTTGCCCCAGTCCGCCCGGGAGAAGCGCGCCGGCGAGTAGTAGTAGACCTTGTCGAGCGGGCACTCGTTGTGCGTGGCCACGCCCACCGTCTCGGGGAGATCGGCCGGGTAGGCCCGCTCGCGCTTGGGGTGGGCCGCCGCCAGCACCACCGCACCCGACTCCACCGCGTTGGCGCAGGCCTCGCGCAGGAGCAGGGCCTTGCCCATGTTGGGCGTGCCGAGCGAGAGGTTGATGATGTGGGAGCCGTGCTTGTAGGCGGTCTCGATGCCGGCCGCCATCAGGTCGGCGCTGGTGCGCAGGCCCTCGTCCATGATCTTGATGGCGACGAGGTTGACACCCGGCGCCATCGCGACGATCGCCGCCGCGATGTCGGTGCCATGCCCGTTGTCATCGAGGAAGTGGGGGCTCAGGGTCGCGTGACCCGTCGCCTTGAGGTTGATGCTCCACCCGTCAACCTTGATGCCGCGCAGCCGCGGATCATCCGGGTTGATGCCGCTGTCGATGACCGCGACGGTGACGCCCTTGCCTGTGTATTCTTGACCACGAAAACGCATCTCAACCCGACCGCATTGAAGTCCGCCCTAAGGTGTCCGACCACCCTGGGCAAGCGCTGGCCCCTTCAAACTCTTCCGGCCGGTCGGACGATCCGTGCACCCCGTGGGACAAAAAACCGCCGGGTCGCGCCCGCCGGTGGATAATGGGAGCCCCCAGATCCGCCCCCTGGCGGCCGCCCCCGGGAGCCTGTTGCGCGAGCCTCTGCCCATCGACCCGCCCTGGATCACGGCCACCCACCGCGCCGCCGTCGCCGCCGCCGATGATCTCGCCGGCACCGGCGCCAAGGTGGAGCTCCTGGGCGCCGTCGCCCACCCCAGCGGCCGCCTCGTGCTGGCTGTCTACGCGCTGGCCATCGCCCTCCTCGCGGGTCTGGGGCGCGTCGCCCCCCTCTGGGCCCTGGCCCTGGCCCTCGCCCTGGCGCTGTCGGCGCGCCGCGACCTCGACGGCGGGCGGGGCTGGCTGCGCAGCCTCGTGCCGCGCGCCATCACCCGCATCCTGCTGGTGGGCCCCACCGCCCCGCTGCCCGAGGGCCAGCGCCAGCTCCTCCTCTTGCTGCCGCACAGCGCCAAGGCCCCCGCCCGGCCGGCCCTCGCCCTGGCCCTGCCGGCCCTCTCCGCCGGCCTCCTCCTCGCCGGCATTGGCCTGATGGCCCTTCGCGTCGACCTCGCCGAGTGGGCCCTCGCTGGTGCCGGTGGCCTCGCCCTGGTAGTGGCCATTGGCGCCGCCCTCCTCGCGGATCGGCGCCCCCTCGACTTCTCCGAGGGGGCCCTGCTCGCCCGCGCCGTGCTCAGCGCCCTGCCCCCCGAGGCCCACGGCCGCACCACCCTGGCCATCGTGGGTGGGCTCGGCGTCTTTGCCGATGGGGCCGAGATCCTCCTCCTCAACCACCACAGCCGCTTTCGCCGGCGGGTCACCCGGGTCCTGGCCTGGAGCCCAAGCCCCGCGCCGCTGGCCCTGCTGCCCGCCGAGGGCGTGGTGGTGGCCCGGCCCGCCTCGCGCCACCTGCTCGATCGCGCCGCCCCGCTCGGCCTCCCCAACGCGCGGGGGCACAGCGCCGCCGCCACCGCCCTGGCCCATGGCTGGTCGGCCCTGGGCCTCACCGGCGGCAGCGAAGACCCCGCCGCTGCCGCCCGCACCCTCGGCGAGCTCGGCGGGCGCCTGCTCTTGGAGGAGCGATGATCAGCCTGCTCACCGCGGTGGCCGCCGCCGCCACCCTCTCCGGAACCGTGCGCAGCGCCGACGGCAGCCCGATCGCCGGCGCCACCGTCCAGCTCTGGGACAGCAGCCTCTCCGGGGTGGACACCACCTCCGATGCCGATGGGC
>JBEIQK010001112.1:0-1665 GCA_040376505.1 Alphaproteobacteria bacterium
GGCCACCCCGAGATCCAGTACCTCATCGACATTGCGCGCAAGGCCAACGCCAGCGGCGAGGCCGACGCCACCAAGGCGATCGACGGCACGCTCGGCAAGGAGGGCCTCGCCAACCTCAAGCAGCTCCAGATGGCCGCCGGCCTCGGCGCCGCCCTCTTCGGCCGCATGGTCACCAGCGACATCCTGGCCCGCGGCGACGCCGCCGTTCATGTCGCCCACGCCTTCACCGTACACAAAGAAGAGTCGGAGACCGACTACTTCAGCGCCGTCGACGACCTCTCGGCCGAAGACGGCCAGCTCGGCAGCGGCCACATCGGCAACGTCGAACTCACCAGCGGCCTCTTCTACGGCTACGTCGTCATCGACGTCCCCCTGCTGGTCTCCAACCTCACGGGCGTGGCCCGCAAGCAGTGGGAGACGGCCGACCGCGCCACCGCGGGCGCCGTGGTCTCCACGCTGCTGCGCCTCATCGCCACGGTCACTCCCGGCGCCAAGCTCGGCTCCACGGCCCCCTACACCTACGCCCAGGCCGTGCTGGTGGAGGTCGGCAGCGCCCAGCCCCGCACCCTGGCCAACGCCTTCCACAAGCCCGTGGTTGCCAAGGGCGACGTGTTGGGCGAGACCTACAAGGCGCTCGGCGCCTACCTCTCCGCCGTCGACAGCAACTACGCCACCGGCGAGCAGCGCCGCGTTCTGGCCATGGGCGCCCCCGACGGCCTCGCCTCGGAGCTGAAGGCCGAGCCCGCCAGCCTCGCCGCGCTCTGCGCCTGGGCCGAGGCCGCCGTCGCGGAGGCCCCATGATCCGCGCCCTCGCGCTGCACCTCGAAGCCCCGCTGCTCAGCTTTGGCGGGGTGATCGTGGACAACCACAACGTCACCGACCCCATCCCCGGCCGCTCCCTGCTGGCCGGGCTCCTCGGCAACGCGTTGGGCTACGACCACGCCGAGGCCGACAAGCTCAGCCGCCTGCAAGAGCGCATCGTGATGGCGGTGCGGGCCGACCGCCCCGGCAGCCCCCTGCTCGACTTTCACACGGTCGATCTCGGGCAGCCGCACCTCGCCATCGAGGGCTGGACCACCCGGGGCGTGTCTGAAGGCCGGGCCGGCGCTTCGTCAGAGGGCACCCACATCCGCTACCGGCACTACCTCGCCGATGGGCTCTACACCGTGGTCTTCACGGTCGACCCAGCCGATGAAGCGCCCACCCTCGACGAGCTCGCCCAGGCCCTCGACCACCCCGCCCGCCCGCTCTTCGTCGGGCGCAAGGCGGCGCTGCCCTCCCGGCCGCTCAACGGCGGCATCGTCGAGGCCTCCAGCCTCGGCGCGGCCCTCGTGGCGGCCCCGCAGCCCTGGCGGCCTGGCAAGCCCGCCGACCCCCTGCCCGACCACACCGCCTGCTACCTGCCCGTCGCCGCCCCCAAGCAGGACGGCCTCGACCTCGTCCTGCGCGACCACCGCGACTGGCACAACCAGCTCCACACCGGCCGCCGCTGGGTGCGGCGCCTCACCCTCGCCGAGGCCCGCGATGCCTGAGCCCCTCCACCTCGTCCGCCTCACCCTCGACGCCGCCGCGCTGGTGGCCCGGGGACGGCGCCAGGGCCTGTCCCTGCGCGACGTTGACGAAGGTTACCTCGTCCACGCCTGGGTCTGCGCTGCCCTGGGAGAA
>JBEIQK010000407.1:0-5823 GCA_040376505.1 Alphaproteobacteria bacterium
CGGTGACCTTGGTGGAGTCCTCGATCTGCTCGGGGCTCATGTAGTGCGGGGTGCCAAAGCGCAGGCCGGTGACCGTCATTCGCCCGCTGGTGACGGGCTGATCGAGGAACTTGACCAGACCAAAGTCGGTGACCCGCGGCCACAGCTCGCCGTTGGGGCGCCGCGCGATCAGCACGTTGGCCGGCTTCAGATCGCGGTGGACGAGGCGGTGGGCGTGGATGTGGGCCACGCCGGCCAGCACGCCGTCGAAGAGGGCCAGGGCCTCGGGCAGCGCGGGCGAGCCGTTGTGCTGCACAAAGAAGTCCAGGCTGCGGCCGTTGACATACTCCATGACCAGACAGAGCGCGCGGCTGTCGACGAGGTCGCGCTCGACCAGCACGAGGTTCTCGTGGGGCGGGATGCCGAGGAGGGCCTCGCGCTGCCGGGCGCGCTCGACGGCGGCCCGGCTGGGGTTGGTCAGCTCCTTGAGCGCCTTGGCTTCACCGGTCTGCTCATGGACCGCGTACCAGACGATGGCGCTGGCGCCGCGATCGATCTCGCGCTCGATGAGGTAGCCACCGATGGTGTCGCCCGCCTGGAGCATCGCGGGGGGGCCTCGGGCGGCCCCGACGACGGTCGGGGCCACCAGATTTCGAGACTACTCCAGGTAGGTGTAGCCCTCAAGACCGCGCTGGTAGGTGGACAGAAGCTTCGTCGACTCCTCGATGGTCATCTGCCCGCTCTTCACCGCCTGCTCGCAGGCCCGGCGCACCTGAATGACCAGGTCGCGGCGGTTGAACTGCACATAGTTGAGCACGTCGGTGACGGTGTCGCCCTCCACCACGCTGTCGAGGTGGTAGAGCCCCGGCCCCTGGATGCTCACCTGCACGGAGTGGGTGTCTCCGAACAGGTTGTGCAGATCGCCCAGGATCTCCTGGTAGGCCCCGACCAGGAAGACGCCGAGCAGGTAGGGCTGCCCGTTGGGGGCATGCAGCTCCAGGGTGTCCTTCACGTCGTGCAGATCGATGAAGTGGTCGACCTTGCCATCGGAGTCGCAGGTGATGTCGGCGAGCACGCCCTGGCGGGTGGGCTTTTCCTCCAAACGGTGGATGGGCACCACCGGGAAGAGCTGGTCGACGGCCCAGGAGTCGGGGATGGACTGGAAGACCGAGAAGTTGCAGAAGTAGGTGTCGGCGAGGCTGCGGATGAGGCCCTCGAACTCATCGGGCACATAGGGCAGGCCGCGGATGACCTTGGCGATGCGGCCGGCGCACTGCCAGAACATGCGCTCGCCGCGGGCCCGCTGCTTGATGTCGATGAGGCCGAGCGTGAACATGTTGAGGAGCTGCTCGCGCGCCGAGACCGCGTCATGCCAGGCCGCCTGGAAGGTCTTCTTCGTGATGTTGCTGGTGGCCTCGTGCAGCTCGCGCATCACGTCGGGATCGTCTTCTTCGGGCGTGATGGGCTCATTCTGGCTGGGGTGCTCGCTCACGCCGAGCACATTGACCACCAGGATGGCGTGGTGGGCCACCATCGCGCGGCCGGACTCGGTGACGATGTCGGGGTGCGGCACCTCGGCCTCGTTGCAGGCCGCCGAGATGGAGGCGACCACGTCGTAGGCGTACTCCTGCACGCTGTAGTTGACCGAGCTCGCGAAGTTCGACGAGGAGCCGTCGTAGTCCACGCCCAGGCCGCCGCCGACGTCGAAGTAGCCGAGCGGGGCGCCGAGCTTGGACAGCTCGACGTAGACGCGGGCGCCCTCCTTGAGGGCGTCCTTGAAGGAGCGGATGGCGCTCACCTGGCTGCCAATGTGGAAGTGCAGCAGGCGAAGGCAGTCGAGCATGCCCACCCCGCGCAGCTTCTCCACGCCATCGACCATCTCTTCGACCGTGAGGCCGAACTTGGCGCGGTCGCCAGTGCTGGCCTCCCAACGGCCGGCTCCCCGGCTGGCGAGCTTGGCCCGCATGCCCAGGTAGGGGCGCACGTTGAGGCGCTGGCTGATCTCGATGGCCAGATCGAGCTCGGTGGCCTTCTCGATGACGATGATGACGCGCCGGCCGAGCTTGCAGGCCATCATGGCCGTCTCGATGTACTCGGCGTCTTTGTAGCCATTGCAGATGACCACCGCCTCGGGGTCGTCGAGCATGGCGAGCACGATGAGCAGCTCGGGCTTGGAGCCGGCCTCCAGGCCCATGTGGTAGGGCCCGCCGAAGCGCACCACGTCTTCGACCACGTGGCGCTGCTGGTTCACCTTGACCGGGTACACGCCGCGGTAGTTGCCCTTGTGGTCGTACTCGCTGATCGCCGTCTTGAAGGCCTCGGCCAGCGTGCGGATGCGCGCTTCAAGCAGGTCGGTGAAGCGGATCAGGATGGGCATCCCGATCTCGCGGCGGGTCAGGTCGTCGACCAGCTCCTTGAGGTCGACCCAGGGGCCCTGGTCGCCCTTGGGCGCGATGATGAGGTTGCCGTTCGCGCCGATGCGAACGAAGTCCCTCCCCCAGTTCTTGATGCCATAGAGCTCAGCGCTGTCGTCGATGGTCCAGCCGCGCATTTCGTTGGGAACCTCCGGGTAAGAATGGCCGCCTCGCTAACGCGGCCGGGGGTCGAGGGAGGGGTTTGGGGGGCGTTCCCCCAAAAGGGGCCCGGCGGCTCCGGCCGGCTCCAGGCCCTTCGGCCAGACAAAGCCCGGCTGGAGCGGCAGATCGATGAGGCCGCTGCGGCGGGCCACATCCCAAACGGCGAGGCCGTCGGCGCTGAGGGTTGGGGGCCCGAAGAGGGCGTCCATCAACCGATCCTCGGTGAGGGCGAGGTCGGTGATCGCCCGAGGGTAGAGCCCGCGATCGAGGGCCACCCACCGCAGGCCCGCCGCGTGCAGGGCCTCGAGATCGGCCGGCGCGAAGGTGAAGCGATCGCCGGCCTCGCCGCGCTCCAGGGCCATCAAAGCGGCGAGGAAGCTGTTCTGGGCCACCGCTTCATCCCAGGCCCGGGGCCGCACCCGCTCCACCCAGGGGGCGTGGCCGCCCAGCAGGGTCTTCTTGTGGACGAGCTGCAGCCAGAGGGGCTCCTGGCCGCTGCTCGCCTCGGGGGCCAGGGGCAGGTGCAAGAGGACGCCAGCGGGCAGGGCGGCGAGGCGGGCGTAGGCCGGCGGCGGCCAGGCGAGCGTGCGCTGCTGGACCTGGGTGGCGAATCCCTGCATCCGCAGCGCCGGGAGGGCAAGCAGGGCCAGGGCCAAGGCCACCGGCAGCCGGCCCCGCCGTAGGAGGGCATCCAAGGCCAGGGCCGCAAAGACCCCGATGGCGGCGTGCAGAACGACGGCGTGGCGCACCGGCCACCAGAAGCGCCGCAGGGGGGCCACGAGGCCGTAGAGCGCGGTGTAGGCCCCGCCCTCGGGCCCGAGCATCAGCCAGCCAAAGAGCAGGGCCACCGCCACGAGGCCCTTGTGGCGCCCTCCTTCGCGCAGCAGCCCCCACAGACCGAGGGCCCAGAAGGGCGCGGCCAGCACGGCGGCGGGGTGGCCGTCGGGGCCGACGGTGAGGGGCAGCGCCCAGGGGACGGCGTCGGCCCAGGCCTCGATGGGCGGAAAGGTCGCCTCGCCGGTTCCGGGGATTTGCGCCCAGGCGCGGGTAAAGACGAAGGCCCAGGGCGCGGTGAGCGCGAGGAAGGCCGCCGAGAAGGCCCACAGCCGCGCGACGGGCGGCCGGGCCTCGATCACCAGCAGGATGCCCGCCAGCACCCCGAACCAGGCGTAGTACCAGTACAGATGCGCGGTGAGCGAGAGCAGGAAGGCGGCGAGCAGGGCCATCGGCAGCCCGCCCGCGCCGCTTCGCAGGCGTACAAAGGCGGCGAGGAAGAGCAGGAGGGGCCCGGCGTTGACCTGACTGTACCGGCCGGCGTCCAGCTCGTGAACAAAGAACGGAGCCGTGCCCATCGCCGCCAGGGCCAGGAGGCTGCTCGAGCGGCTGGCGCCGAAGGACCGGGCGAGGGCATAGGCGCCGAGCCCATTTCCGGCGAGGATCAGCAGCGCATAGGGCACCACCGCGCCAGGGTAGCCCCAGATCCAGTGGGGCAGCTGGTAGAGCAGGCCCTCCATGCCATTGCCGGCCAGCACCGGCGCGTCGCCGATGGGCCAGTAGTAGGCCGCGTTGTGCAGCAGGCTCTCGCCCGCGGCGAGGCGCTCGGCCACCCACACCAGCAGCCACTGGTTGCCCAGGTTGTCGGGGTGGCGCGGGTTTCCGAGGAGGGTAGCCCCCGGTTGGAGCAGGGCCGGGCCCAACTGAAGGGCGGCGAGGCCCAGCGCCAGCAGGAGGGGGAGGAGTCCCCGCCCTGCCTTCATCCGCGCCGACGGCGGGCCAGCAGCAGCCCGGCCATCACGAGGCCAGCCAGGGCCGGCGCGCCAGCCGGGGTGGAGGCGCAGCCGCAGCCGCTCTTGTCGTCGCCGCCGCCGGTGTCGCCGCTGCCGCCCGCGTCGCCAGCGCCGTCATCTTCGCCGCCGCCGTCATCGGCGGTGGGCCCGGTGTCGTCGCCCTCGCCGCCGCCGTCGGTGGTGCCGGTGTCGTCGGTGGGCTCGCAGTCGCTGTCGTCGCGGTCGGTCAGGCTGTCGCAGTCATTGTCCAGTTCGTCGTCGCAGACCTCGGCGGTGGTGGGGCTCACGGCTTCGTCGGTGTCGTCGCAGTCGTCGGAGAGGCCGGCGTAGCCGTCGGGCTCCACGCAGGCGGCGAGGGTCACGTCGATGTTGCCGTGCCCGTCGCCGTCCTGGTCTTCGAACCAGACCGGGGCGTCGACCGCGTCGACGTCGATGCTGCCGTCGCAGTTGTTGTCCTGCTCGTCGCAGACCTCCAGCGCGTCGGGGTTGATGGCGAGGTCGCTGTCGTTGCACTCCAGGCAGGCGGCGAAGCCGTCGCCGTCGTTGTCGACGAGGCCCACCGAGCCGTCGCAGTTGGCGTCGACCGCCTCGGTGCAGGACTCGGCCGCACCGGGGAAGGTGGTGTTGAGGGCGTCGTCGCAGTCGCCTTCGTAGGCGGCGTAGCCGGCCGGCGCCGTGCAGGCGGTCACCACATCGGTGGCGACGCCGTAGCCGTCTCCGTCTCCGTCCAGGTAGAAAGTGGCCGCGTCGGCGGCGCCCAGGTCGATGCCGCCGTCGCAGTCATTGTCCACGCCGTCGCAGACCTCAGTGGCGCTGGGGTTGACGTTGGTGTTGCTGTCGTCGCACTCCTCGCAGGAGGCGAAGCCGTCGCCGTCATCGTCCACGCCGCCCGGTGAGCCGTCACAGTTGTAGTCGTTGACCGTGTCGGTGCAGGACTCGGCGGCGCCGGGGTTGTAGGCGGTGTCGCTGTCGTCGCAGTCGCCGGTGTAGGCCAGGGTGCCGCTGGGCGCGTCGCAGGCGTCGACCGAGAGGCTGCCGCCGTAGCCGTCGCCGTCGCTGTCGGTGTACCAGGTGGAGCGGGTGCTGGCGTCTACGCTGCTGTCGGCGTCGTCGGCGAGGCTGTCGCAGTCCTCGTCTACGTTGCTGCTGTCGCAGATCTCGACGGCGTCGGGGTTGATGAGCTGGGCGGCGTCGTTGCAGTCGCCGTCGACCGCCGCGCGGGTCGAGGAGAGGTCACAGACCTTGGTGCTGGCGCCGGCCCCGAAGCCGTCGGCGTCGAGGTCGGTGTAGCTGTCGACCTTGGTGGCGACGCTGGCGCTGCTGTCGAGGTCATCGGCGAGGCTGTCGCAGTCCTCGTCGGTGTTGGCGCTGTCGCAGACCTCGGTGGCGCCCGGGTTGATGGCCAGGGCGGCGTCGTTGCAGTCGGTGTTGCTGGCGACGTAGCCGGTGGCGGGGTCACAGACGGTCTGGCTGCTGGTGCC
>JBEIQK010000536.1:0-4625 GCA_040376505.1 Alphaproteobacteria bacterium
ACGCCTTCCACCCAGCACTCCGCGACCTCGCGGACATCAAGCGTAATCGCCTGTTGCCCCACCCACCGTTCCAACGCCCGCGGGGTGAAGGTGAGGCTGTGATCCGTCAGGCGCAGGTGCCCAACCGTCCCCAGGAAGCCGTCGAGCCGCGTCGCCCGACCTTCCACCCGCACGCGACCGGTCGATGTCTTCATCCCCACCCCTGCTTCGCAGACCCCAACCCAGGCCGCCGACATGGCGCTCCATCGGCCCTTCGCCGGCGATCTGAAGGGCCGATCGACTCAGGTGGGCTCGTCGTCTCGCTCGGAGGCCGCGGAGCGGCGCTGGAGATGGATGAGGAGCTGCCGCAGGTGGGTGATCACCTCCACCGAGGTGCCGCTGAGCTGAATTCCCTGCTGCCACTGGTTGGCCGGCTCGCCAAGCTTCTTTTCGTTGACCCGCTGGCCGATCACCTCCACGGGCTCCCCCTCCAAGGTGAAGCGAACGCGGATGGGCTCGTTGTCGGGCACCTTCAGCTCACTGTTCACGCAAAGCCCGCCCGCCGACACATCGCAGAGCTGCCCGGCGACGCCGGGGTCGTCAGGGTCGGCGTCGAGGACGTGCAAGGTGGCTGGGAGATCGACCAGCACCCGGTACTCCTCGCGCTTGCTGACCCGCTCGGGCTTGGTGACCACCGCCAGCTTGAAGTAGCGAAGGTTGACCCCGCCGTCGCGGGAGCGCTCCTGCCCCTCGGCCATCAACAGACCCAGGAAGCGAAAGACGCCGCGGCCGTCCACCACATCGACGATGGCTTCGGCCGGGACGCCGTCGCCGCTGCGCTGACCGGGGGTGTAGAGCACGACGAGACCGTCTTTCTCAGCCCGCAGCTCGGGCAGGCTCACGCGCAGCAGTTCGCGCTCGCGCACGGTCATGCGCAGAAAGTGCGGCGCCCCTTCGAGCTTGGGCATGGCGAAGATGGAGACGGGGCGGTCGCGCGGGCCCTGGTAGGAGGTCAGCGGGTTGAGGCTCCAGAACTGGCGCACATCGGCGGCGCCCAGCGGCGGCTCCAGGTCGTACAGATCCCCCCCCAGACTGAGTCGGATGGTCGGCTCGTCGTCGGCCCAGGTGCGCAGGCTCGACACCGCGCTCATCTCCACCCGGAGCCCCTCCTTGGCCGTCTGGGTGGAGGTCAGGTAGTAGACGGCTCGATCCGTCATCAGCAACCAGGCCGGCACCACCCGCTGCCCTTCCATGCGGCGCAGACAGAAGCGCAGCCACAGCGGCTGCTCGTCGCCCTGCAGCGCCATCTTCCAGGGGGCCAGAAAGCCCGCCATCATCGGCGCGCTGAAGCGGCGGGTGCCCACCCCCGGCACGGGTTCGAGGGGGTAGCGCTTGCGGATCAGGCGCTTGAGCGAGGCCCAGCTTTGGGCGCTGTCTTTGAGCTGGTACTCCTGCACCTCGCCGCGGCCCACGATGCGCAGCCGCTCGCGGTCGCGGCCGCGCAGCTCGGCCTCTTCGATGTCTTCCCAGGCCATCTCGGAGCTCTCGGAGCCCACCGCTGCGTCGATCAGGCCTTCAGGGGTGAAGACGTAGTGGCTGGGGCCGAAGGAGATGAAGCCGGGGATCTCGCGCGGCCCGGTGACCCGCTTGATCGGCGTCGGCGCGCGGTTCATGTTCGGGCTCTCCAGCCCGGAGAGGCGCGCGGCGTGAATCATGGCGAAGATGCGGGGAATGGCGCCCCCGCGCAGCACCACCGTTCGATCGTCTACAGAGAGGGTGAGGCTGCGGGCTCCGTCCATCTCGGCGTGGGTGATGTCCTGGTAGCGGCAGTGCAGGGTCTCCACCCGCAGGAGCCGCGCCTGCAAGCCGGGGACCTGCACGACCCGCAGGCTCGAGGGCATCAGCTCACAGACCGCGCGGGTGGAGAGCAGCCCGTTGTAGCGCAGGTCTACTTCTACGCGCAGGAGTTGGGTCTCCTCGGACTCCGGCTGGATCGACTGTTCACCCTCTTCAACGATCAGTCGGGCGAGCTCGCGGGCGAGGTTGCTGGCACCGTCGCCAGCGAGCCGGTGCTCCGAGCCGTCTTCGAGCTGAAGGACCACCTGGCCCAGGTCGGCCTCAAAGCGAACGTCGGCGACGTCGGACAGGGCGAGGCTCCGGGCGCCATCGGGGCCGACGCCAAAGGCGCGCGGCTCGAAGCGGAGCTTCAAGCGGTTGAGGGTGACCACTCCCGCCACCGTCCCCGACGGGGACTCCCAGCTGAAGCGTCCTTGAAAGAGAGAAGCAGGCGTTCGCATCGCCATGCCCAACCCCGGGTCTCGGGTAAACCGGGCCACGCCGCCGAGCGCAGTCCGGGCCCCGCGCGCTGCGGGGCTGTCTCTACCGGCCGATCGGTAGATTTCCCAATCCTATACCTTGTCGCCCAGGCCGGCGGCTGTGCAGCAATTCGTGACAATCTTTGCCCGAATTGCAATTACCGGGGAAGGCGGCCCGCTCTGCGCTCTCACGCGCCCGACCCAGGGGGGGCGTCAGATTACGAGGCGCTCCTGGTGGACGCCGAAGACCTGGCGCAGGGCGTCGGCCACCTCGCCCACCGTACAGCGGGCCTCCACGGCGCCGAGCATCAGCCCCATCAGGTTCTCGCTCCCGGCGGCCCCCTGCTGGAGACGGTCGAGGGCCTCGCGCACCGGGGCCGAGGGCCGGCTGGCGCGCAGGGCAGCGAGGCGGGCCTTTTGTTCGCGCTCCACCTCCGCGGAGACCCGCAGCAGCTCAGGCTCGGGCTCGGCGCCGCCGACGTGGACGTTGACGCCCACCACCTCGCGCTCGCCGCGGTCCTGCTCGACCTGGGCGCGGTAGGCGGCGCTCTGGATCTCGCGCTGGGGGTAGCCGGCCTCGATGGCCGAGACCATCCCGCCCATGCTGTCGATCTCGGCGAGGTAGCGCCGGGCCTCGGCTTCCAGCTCGTCGGTCAGCGCCTCGATCACATAGCTGCCGCCGAGTGGATCGACGAAGTCGGCCACGCCGGACTCCGAGGCGATGATCTGCTGGGTCCGCAGGGCGAGGCGGGCGCTCTGCTCGGTGGGCAGGGCCAGGGCCTCGTCGCGGGAGTTGGTGTGCAGGCTCTGGGTGCCGCCCAGCACCGCCGACAAGGCCTGGATGGTGACGCGCACCACGTTGTTGTCGACCTGCTGGGCGGTGAGCGTGCTGCCAGCGGTTTGGGTGTGAAAGCGCAGCATGCGCGAGCGGGGGTCTTTGGCGCCGAAGCGCTCGACCATCAGCCCGCTCCACAGGCGCCGGGCAGCCCGAAACTTGGCCACCTCTTCGAGCAGGTTGTTGTGGGCGTTGAAGAAGAAGGAGAGCTGCGGCGCGAAGCTGTCCACCGGCAGCCCGGCAGCCACGGCGGCCTCGACATAGGCGAGGCCATCGGCCAGCGTAAAGGCGATCTCCTGGGCCGCGGTGCAGCCGGCCTCACGGATGTGGTAGCCGCTGATCGAGATGGTGTTCCAGTTCGGCACCTCCGTGCGGGCGAAGGCGAAGATGTCGGTGATGATCCGCATCGAGGCGCGCGGCGGGTAGATGTAGGTGCCCCGCGCCATGTACTCCTTCAACAGATCATTCTGGATGGTGCCGCGGAGCTGGTAGCCGCGCACGCCCTGGGCGCGCCCCACCGCCATGTACATCGCCAGCAGCGTGCCGGCGGTGGCGTTGATGGTCATCGAGGTGCTGACCTTGTCGAGGGGGATGCCGTCAAAGAGCACCTTCATGTCGTCGACCGAGTCGATCGCGACGCCCACCTTGCCGACTTCGCCTTCGGCCTTCTCGTGGTCGGAGTCGTAGCCCATCTGGGTGGGCAGATCGAAGGCGACCGACAGGCCGGTGGTGCCCTGCCCGAGCAGGTAGCGGTAGCGGGCGTTGGACTCCCGGGCCGAGGCAAAGCCGGCGTACTGCCGCATGGTCCACAGTCGGCCCCGGTAGCCGGTGGGCTGGATGCCGCGCGTGAAGGGCGCCTCGCCGGGAAAGCCGATGTTCGCAGGCAGATCGGCGGGGCTGTACAGATCAGCCACCCCCTCGCCACCGGAACGGGTGAAGGCCGCGCGCCGCAGCCCCCCCTTGCCCTTTGCCTTGGCCAGGACCACCTTCTCCCAGGACTCTTTGGGCGTCATGCGCTCTCCACCTCGGCCAGGACGGCCCGGGCCTCGACCAGATCTCCCGCCTTGACCGCCAGCTTGACCACACGGCCCGCCCGCGGCGCCTTGATCTCGTTCTCCATCTTCATGGCCTCGATCACCATCAGGGGCTCGCCCTTGGCGACCTGGGCCCCCACCGCCACCAGCACCCGCGTGACCCGGCCGGGCATCTGGGAGCGCAGCACGGCCGCCCCCTCGGCGCCGGCGGCGTTGACGGGGCGCCGCCGCGGATCCACCACGGCGACTTCATGCGTGGTGCCGATCACGTCGACGTCAAAGCCCTCTTCGGTGGGCACGAGTCCCGCCTCGTAGCTGCGGTCGCGCAAGAGAAGGCTGAGCTGGCCCTGATCCGGGCGCTGGGCGTCGATCAGGATGGGCGCGCCGCCGTCGATGGAGACGCGGTACTGGGTGCCCTTGCCGGCGATGCCCAGGCCGAGGGCCTCGATCTGGACGGTGCGG
>JBEIQK010000152.1:0-10623 GCA_040376505.1 Alphaproteobacteria bacterium
CGACTTGCATGTGTTAGGCCCGCCGCTAGCGTTCGCTCTGAGCCAGGATCAAACTCTCCAGTTGTGATCCTATCTTTTACTCGTCGGAATCTGACGATTGCTGCTGCCTGATTTTCAAAGATCCGGTGTTTGCCCGCGGCTCGTTGCCGCGGCACCCGTTTTCTCAACCCCCTCATTCTATGCCGCTCAGCGCTTTCGTCAACTTCTTTTTTTCGCTGTTTTGCGAAGCTGGAAGAAAACGACAACGAGAAGGTGCGCCTCTGACGAGGGCGAGAATGAGCTATCCGATGCTGAAAGAACGCTTCGGAGGGCTGCCCCCCCGAGGTCTTCACGCTGTATGGTGGGACCTCGAAGACGTCAAGGCGGCCTATCCAAGGCCCCTCAGGAGGATCGCCTTGTAGAGCCAACCGCCGATCATGCCGCCCAGCAGCACCACAGCGACGAGCGTCTCGTGTCGGATCATCCAATCCCAAACCGGCCGCCAGCGTCCGCGGGGGTGGGCCAGGTCGGCAAGACCGATGATCGCGCACAGGACCGCGCAGGAGAACAACACGAGCCCAAAGGGCTGGTTGAGGGTGCCGTCGATCAGGTGGCCGTGCGCGAGGTGCGCGAAGGTCGTGGTCATGCCGCACATCGGGCAAGGCCAGCCGGTGAAGCTCAGAACCGAGCAGGGGCTGAGGCCAAGCTGCTGGTGGGTGCCGACGCCGGCCGGATTGGGCTCCAGGCGCAGCGCGATCGCCAGGACCACTGCGGCAGGAGGGCCGATCAGCACGCCCACGACGCGATCCTGTACGGGATTCGACAGGGTGCCAAACCAGGCGAGCCCGCGGTCGACCTGTCGCTCCAAGGTGCCGATCATGCCGACCTCACGAGCCCGCGCTCTCTTCGGGAATCGCCGACTCCAGGATCGCTGCGATCGAGGCGACGTCGCGATCCACGTCGGAGAGGTGCTTGGAGAGCTGCTGCTTGAGACGCTGCAACTCGCTGGCGAGGTTCAGGGCGGTGAGCAGCGCGATCGTGTATTCGTCGAAGGACCGCGTGCGGCTCGCCACCTCGGCGAGGCGACGATCGAGATCGTTGGCGACGGCCTGGATCTCCTCCTGCGACTCCTCCCCACGCACGGTGTACTGCCGGCCGCGGATGTTGATCCTCACGTTCATGTCGAGATCCTCGCCCCGATGGGTTGATAGCGGCGCCCCTTAGCGCCCCGGCGCCTCGCCCAGCAGGCCATCCACGAAGGCCTCTGGCTCAAAGTCGCGGAGATCGTCGATGCCTTCGCCAAGACCGACGAGCTTGACCGGCAGCCCGGTCTCCTGGTTGACCGCCACCACCACGCCGCCACGGGCGGTACCGTCGAGCTTGGTGAGCACCACGCCCGTGACGCCCACCACCTCCTTGAAGATGCGGGCCTGGCTGATCGCGTTCTGCCCGATGGTGGCGTCCAGCACCAGCAGCACCTCGTGCGGCGCCTCGGGGATCGCCTTCTTCATCACGCGGACCACCTTGGCGAGCTCGTCCATCAGCGTCTTCTGGGCTTGGAGTCGGCCCGCCGTGTCGCAGATGACCACGTCGCACTTGCGGGCAGTGGCCGCCTGGAGGGCGTCGTAGATGACCGCGGCCGGGTCAGAGCCCTCCTGGTGAGCCACCACGGGCACGCCGGACCGCTCCCCCCAGACCTTGAGCTGCTCGATGGCACCGGCGCGGAAGGTATCACCCGCGGCGAGGAGCACCTTCTTGCCGGCCCGCTGGTAGCGGCCGGCGAGCTTTCCGATGGTGGTGGTCTTGCCGCTGCCGTTGACCCCGACGATCAGGATCACCAAAGGCCCGCTGACGGTGGCGATGGGCCGCGCGGGACCGATGCGCTTGAGCAGCTCGCCGCGCAGCATCGACCGCAGACCCGCCTCCCCCGCCGTCGGGGCTGCCTTCTTCAGGGCGGAGACGATGGCGCTGGCAGTCTTTACGCCGACGTCGACGGCGACCAGCGTGTCTTCGAGGGACTGCAGCATCGCCTCGTCGACCTTGGCCCCGCCGAAGAAGCGGCCGAGGCCCAAGGCATCACGGCTTCGGGCCAGCCCCCGGGTGAACCAGTTCTCCCGCGCAGGCGGCGTCGCGACCTCCGTGGAGGGGGTCCCCTCCGCCGGCGCCTCGATGGCGAGATCGGTCGGGCCGGGCAGCCGCTTGCGGCGCAACACAAAGCCGAGGCCGATGGCCACAGCGAGGATGGCTGCGACAAGGGCGACGATCTCGACCACGCTGAGGGTGATGGGCACGCCAAACCTCCGCGCCGGCTCCACCCGACGACGCCGCCGGGAGGACCCGGGGTGCCCGGCGTGCGTCCACCGTCAACGGAGCCGGTGCAGGGCGCTTGTATCGGCCTCCTCCGCGCGAGGCCAGCAGCGCCTTTAGCCGTCCACCTGCACGGTCACGAGGCGGGAGACGCCGGGCGTGGGCATGGTGATGCCGTAGAGCGTGTCGGCCCCCTCCATCGTCTTCTTGTTGTGCGTGACGACGATGAACTGCGACAGCTCGGCCATCTCGCGCAGCATGAGGTTGAAGCGTGCGCCATTTCCTTCATCGAGGGGGGCGTCCACCTCATCGAGGATGCAGAAGGGCGACGGCTTCACCCGGAAGAGGCTGAACAACAGCGAGATCGCGACCATCGCGGTCTCGCCGCCCGAGAGCAGGGAGAGGCTCTGGAGCTTCTTGCCCGGGGGCTGAACAAAGATCTCAACTCCGCTCACCAGCACGTCTTCTTCGTCGGTGAGCTGCAGCCGGGCCTTTCCGCCGCCGACGAGGCGGGGGTAGATCTCGCGAAAGCTCTGATCGACCCGATCGAAGGTCTCGCGGAAGCGCTCGCGGCAGATCCGGTTGAGCCGGGCGATGCTCTGGCGGATGCTCTTCACCGAGTCCTGGAGGTCGGCCCGCTGCTTGTCGACCTCGGCGAAGCGCGCGCCGAGCTCGGTGTACTCCTGCAGCGCGACGAGGTTGACCTCGCCCATGCGGGAGAGCTCACCGCGGGCGGCGCCCACCCGCTCCACCATCCGCTTGACGTAGGCCATGTCGCTGAGCAGCGCGGCAGTGACCCGCACCTCGCCGAGGAGCTCCTTGTCTTTGTCGCCGGCGACCGCGGCATTGGGCAGGCCCTCGCCGGTGATGTCGGGATCAGGCTCCAGCACGAGGTGGCCGACCCGATCGATCTTGTCGAGCAGCGCTGGGGCCGAGACGCTGTGACGCTCTTCGAGTTGGGCCTGGCCGCGGGCGATCTCCTCGCGCACGGTGACCACCTGCCGGTCGAGGTCCATGCGGGCGCCGGTCGCCGCCTCGCGCTGGGTGCGCAGGGCCTTCAGCCCCTCCTCATGCTTGCGGAAGCCCTCGCGGGCCTTCTTCACCCGCTCGCGCTCTTCCTCGATCGAGGCCCGCAGGGCGGTGGTCTCGGCCGAGAGCTGATCGAGCAGGGTGCCGATGCGAATGTCGTCCAGATCGATCTCATCGACGCGGGCGCCGATCTGGCGCCCCTCTTCTTCGCTGGAGAGCACCGCCTTGTTGGCCCCCTCCAAGGCGGCCTGGATCTCGACGGCGGCGCGCTCGAGGCCGCGGGCCCGCTCGCGCAGCGCGGCGGCCTCTTGGGAGCGCTGGCCGAGCAGCTCGCGGTAGCGCCCCAGATCGCGGGCCTCGTCGGCCACACGGGCCTGATCGCCGGCCAGGGCGCTCTCGGCGTTGGCCTGCTGCTCCTGGGCCTCGATCAGCCCCCGACGGGCCTCGTCGAGGCGGCTGCGCAGCACAGCGATGGTGGCGCCCAACTCGGTCTCCTCCTGGGCGACCAGGCGGGCCTGGCTCTCCTGGTGGGCCTTCTCGCGCTCCAGGTCGGCCTTGTGGCGGCTCGCCTCGCGCAGGGTGAGCTCGGCCTCGGCGAGGTCCTGGCGGGCGGCCTCGGCGGTGCCCTTGACCTCGGCCAGGGCCACCACGGCCTTCTCGCGGGCGGCGCGGGCCTCGTCGAAGACGACACGCGCCGCCTGGTGGGCCGCGATGCGGGCGTCGAGCTCGACGCGCAGCGCGGCGACCTCGCGCCGACGAGCCAGGATGGCGAGGCCAGGGCTGCGCGACTCGCCGGCGAAGAGCTCGCCGCGGTCGGAGAGGAAGGCGGGGCGCGCCCCTTCGATGAGCTGGGCGCGGCCGTTCTGCCGCCAGGCCTCGACGGCGGAGACCACGTTGGGCGCGCGGTCGACCGGGCCCAACAAGCGGCTCAGGGCCGAGATCGCCGCCGGGCTGCCGCCCAGACCGAGGGGGGCCTCGCCGGCAGCGCCGTTGAGGAGCACGCCGACGCGGCCCTTGGCCTCGGTGGCTACCCGGGCGGCGACGTCGGCGTCGTCGACCAGCACGCTCTGCAAGGCCGGGCCGAGGGCCACCGACAGCGCCGCTTCGAGCTCGGGGGGCACGGTGAGCTGGTCGGCCAGCACGCCGCGCACGCCGGGGATGCGCAGCACGCGGCGCAGATCCTCGTCGAGATCGGCGTGGCCATCGACCATCGCGGCGAGGGAGTCGTGGCGGGCCCGCAGTTGGGCCTCGGCCCGCTCGGCGGCGTGGGCGTTGCGCTCGGCCTCGGAGAGGGCGAAGACGGCCTTGCGCAGCTCGGCCTCGCGCGCCGCGAGGGTGTCGACGAGGCCGGCGCTGACCTCCTTGCAGGCGGTGAGGCTCTTCTCGGCGTCGACCACCCGAGCGCTCACGTTCGTGAGGCGCCGCGTGACGTCGGCCAGGGCGCCGCCCGACTCACTCTTGCGCAGGTGGACGCGCTTGAGGCGGCCTTCGAGATCGCCCATCCGCGCGGCGCCGCTGTCGAGCTCGGCCTTGAGGCGCAGGGCCTCGCGCACCTTGGCCATCACGAGGTTCTTGCCCTCGTCGATGCGCGCCCGGCGATCGCGCACCACGGTCTCGAGCTGGTTGACCTCGGCGCGGCGGCGACCGAGCTCTTCTTCGGCGGCGATGAGGCCGCGCTCGAGCTTGGTGCGCTCGTCGACCACGTCGGTGAGCCGCTTCTCGCTGGTGGCGCGGGTGATCGCTGCCTGCCTGCCGCGCTCGCTCACGGTCTGGGCCCGGGCGACGAGCTCGCCGCGCTCCTTCTTCTGGTACTGGCGGGCCGACTCCTGCTCGCGGCGGTTGGCCTCGACCTCGCCGAGGCGATCGCGCAGCCGGCCGACGGCGGCCTCGGCCTCGTCCACACCCTGGCGCTCCTGGCTGATCTCGACCTCGCGGGCGTCGACGGCGGAGATCAGCCGGATCTCTTCGGCCTCGGCGGCGCGCACCTTCTCGACGAGGATCTTGCGATCGGCGGTCAAGGCGGCGTGCTGGGCGAGGCCGACGACGATCTCACCCTGGCGGATGAAGGAGCGCAGGCGCCGGTGGCGCATCGCCTTGCCGACCTGCTTTTCGAGGGTCTTCATCCGGCTGGAGAGGTCATCGACGACGGTGTTGACCCGATCGAGGTTCTCAGCGGTCTGCCCCAGCTTCTGCTCAGCCTCTTCGCGCCGGGCCTTGTAGCGCGAGATGCCGGCGGCCTCCTCGATCAGGCTGCGGCGGTCTTCGGGCCGCGCGTTGACGATCTGCCCGATGCGCCCCTGCTCGATGAAGGAGTACATCTTGTTGCCGGCGCCCGAGTCCAAGAAGAGCTCTTGGATGTCGCGCATCCGCACCTTGTTGTGGTTGATCAGGTACTCGCTCTGGCCGTCGCGGTGCAGCCGGCGGGTGACCTGCAGCTCGTCGTAGGGGGCCCAGTCGCCGACAAAGGGCTCGTCGCCGGCGGCCAGCGTGATCGTCACCTCGCCCATGCCCAGGGGCGAGCGCTCCTCGGAGCCGGCGAAGATGATGTCTTGCATTGCGGCGCCGCGCAGGCTCTTGGCGCTCTGCTCGCCCAGGCACCACTTGACGGCGTCGACGATGTTGGACTTGCCGCAGCCATTGGGCCCCACCACGGCCGAGACCCCGGGGCCAAAATGCAGCCCGGTGCGGTCGGGGAAGGACTTGAAGCCGAAGAGCTCGAGCTTGCTGATGTGCATCCTAGCTCACGATCCACACGAAGAGGCAGAGGAGGGGCAGGGCTGTGAGGAAGCAGCCGGGGCGTTGGTGGCGGTCGCTCATGGCTGCCCTGCGCGGTACTGCGCGGCGAGGCGCAGGTATTCGGCGTGGCCGTGGCGGATGATCCGCTCGATGTCGGCGTCGGAGAGGGTGCGCACCACGCGGGCGGGCGAGCCCATCAGCAGCGAGCGGGCCGGAAAACGCCGACCGGCGGGCACCAACGCACCCGCTCCGACGACGGAGAGCGGCTCGATCACGCAATTGTCGAGGAGAATGGCCCCCATGCCGACGAGGCAGTCATCGCCGACGGTGCAGCCGTGCAGGAGCACCCTGTGGCCGACGGTCACCCGGGCGCCAACGGTGGTGGTGCTGAGCGCCCCGGTGCAGTGGGCGATGGTGCCATCTTGGAGGTTGGACTCATCGCCGATGACGATGGCGCCTTGATCTCCGCGGAGCACCACCCCCGGCCACACGCTCACGCGGGGGGCCAGGGTGACCTCGCCGATCAGCGTGGCCATCGGATGGACCCAGGCGGAGGGATCGACCCGGGGGCTGAGGCCCTGGTAGGCCTGCAGAAAGGGGCCGGGCGGCGGCTGGCTCGTCGGGTTCATGGCAAGCTCCGGCTGCCCGCGTACCCGCGCGCCCCGCCAAGGGCAATAGCGGCCCGGGACCGGCGTAGGGGGTGCGGAGGAGCAACATGAACGCGCTCGAACCTCGCAAGGATACCGGTCTGGCCTATGTGTTGTGGATTGGTGGCTTCTTTGGCCTCGCCGGCTTGCACCGCATCTACATGGGCAGGGTCGGCACCGGGCTGCTGTGGCTCTTCACCGGCGGGCTCTGCTTTGTGGGGCAGTTCATCGATCTCTTCGTCATGCGGCGCCTGATTCAGCAGTCGAACGAGTCAGGGGGCTGGTGAGGCCGTCGGCCGCAGGCGCCAGAGGTTGACGTAGCCCTCGCCCAAAGGAGCGCTGACCGGCGCATACAGCTCGGCGAAGGCGGGGGGGAACTCCGGCGGATTGGGCAGGGTCACCGGGGCCGGCGTGAAGAGGTCACGCTCGGGCAGGATGTAATCCGGCTGCCGGCTCAAAACGTAGGGGTAGTCGTGGCGCTCGTGGCCGGCCGTCCCCTCCCCCATCGTGTCGATCGGCGCCCGGGCGATGTGGGCGTCGGTGAGGCCCCACATGTCGATCGTGTGGCGGCGGGCGTAGTAGGGCAGCACTCCGGCGGCGTGCACGGCGAGGACGTCGTCGGGCTGCAGGGTCTCGTCGAGGAAGACGCCGATGTCGCGGCGGACGACCAGCTCGGCGGCGAAGCGGTCGGCGAAGTGCTTCATCTCCAGGAAACCCGGCACCGAGAACACCACCGCCGCCACCCCGATCACGCCGTGCAGGCGCCAGCCGCCGATCGACTGCACCAGCAAGGCCGCCGCCGGCACAATGGGAATGAGGAAGCGGGCCGTGCCCTTGAAGTCGCCGCCCACCGCCACCACATAGGCGGTCATGAAGAGCACCAGCGCGGCGGCATTGAGCACCAGCGGCCCCGGCTGGCCCGGCCGCCGCTCGCGCACCCCCCAAAGCACCAGGGCGCCGACGAGGCCGAGGCTGAAGGGCAGGGCGTCCGTGGCCACGCCGCCGACGTAGGCGAGGCCGCGACCGATGGCGAGGCCGCCGACCTTGGCGTGAAAGGTGTTGGGGACAGTGTCGCCGTAGTAAAACCAGCGGAAGGCGATGTGGGGGCCCACCACGCCGGCGAAGACCGCCACATCCTGCCAGCGGCGCCGAAAGAGCCAGAGCAGGCCGAAGACGGCCACACCTTCGGGCCGCGTGAGGGCCGAGAGCGCGGCGAAGAGGGCCCAGCCGCGCCCGCCGCGCAGGGCCAGGGTGACGAGCACCGCGTAGAAGACGGTCTCCAGGCCTTGCACAGCTTCGAGCGACAGCCCGGTGAAGGTGGCCACCAGCAGCGGGGCCAGCAGCTTGCGGCCCCCCATCTCGAAGGTGAGCGCCAGCAGCCCGAGCGAGAGCGCCATGCCCAGCAGGGTGGAGATCGGCGCGGGATCGAAGCCCATGCCGATGAAGGGCGCGAAGAGGAGGGTCCACAGGAAGTTGGTGTAGCCTTCGACACGCTCGCCTACGTTGTAGACGAGGCCGTGGCCCTCCACGAGGTTCTGGGCGTAGCGGAAGGAGATGAAGGCGTCGTCCTGGGTGCAGAGCCCGAAGGAGCCCTGAACCAGCGCGAGGCCGAGGCAGATCACCAGGAAGCCGAGCAGCCGGCTGCGCTCGGCGTCGAAGGGAGAGGTGTCACCCAAGGAAGATCCCCGCGACCGCGCCGGTCATGAAGGAGGCCAGGGAGCCGGCCACCATGGCCCGCAGCCCCAGTTCGGCGAGGTCGCCGGTGCGCGACTTCGCCATGGCGCCGATGCCGCCGATCTGGATGCCGATGCTGGCAAAATTGGCGAAGCCGCACAGGCCATAGGAGAGGATGGTGGCCGAGCGGGCCGAGAGCACCGGCTCGGCCTGCGCGGTGAGCTGCCCGAGGTGGATGTAGGCGATGAACTCGGTGGCGACGATCTTCTCGCCGAGCAGGCCGCCGGCGACGAAGCACTGATCCCAGGGGATGCCCATCAAGAAGGCCATGGGCGCGAAGACATAGGCCAGCAGGCCGGTCATCGTCGGCGAACCGGGCAGCAGCGAGAGGCTCCAGTTGACCATGGCCAGCAGGCCGATGAAGGCGATCAGCATCGCCGCCACGTTGATCGCCAGGGCCATGCCCTCTGAGGCGCCCCGGGCCGCCGCTTCGAGCACGTTGCGGTCGGCCTCCCCGGGGCTGGCCTTCATCGCGTCGAGCTTGCCGCTGGTCTCAGGCTGGCCGCGCTCGGGCACCATCACCTTGGCGATGGCCAGGGTAGCCGGGGCCGAGAGGAGGGAGGCGGTGACGAGGTGCCCGGCGATGCCGGGGATGTCGCCGAGGAAGCCGACATAGGCGGCCAGCACCCCGCCCGAGACCGAGGCGAAGCCGCCGACCATGATGGCGTGCAGCTCTGAGCGGGTCATCCGCTCGATGTAGGGCTTGACCACCAGCGGCGACTCGGTCTGGCCCAAAAAGATATTGGCGGCGGTGCTGAGGCTCTCGGCGCCGCTCACCCCCATCGTGCGCTCCATCACCCAGGCGAGTCCCCAGACGACGCGCTGCAGCAGGCCGATGTGGTACAGCACCGCCGTCAGGCTGCTGAAGAAGACGATGCTGGGCAGAATCCAGAAGGCGAAGGTCTTCACGCCGGGCGAGACCGCCCCCACGAAATTGCTGATGGCGCCGGCCTCATCGCGCAGGGGCTGGCCATCGGGGCCGATGGCGGCGTGGGGCACGATCGACTGAAAGACAAAGGTGGCGCCGGCCTCGCTGAAAGAGAGCAGCCGATGAACGCCCGCGTCGATGTGGTCGAAGAAGTAGCGCTGAAGGTCGGGGTCGAGGAGCATCAGCCCGAGGGTGAGCTGCATTCCCACGCCCCAGAAGACCGGCCGCCAGCGAATGGCCTTGCGGTCTTCGGAGAGCAGAAAGGCCACGGCGACGAGGCCGAAGAGCCCGAGGAAGGAGACCAGCCGGGGCAGCCAGCCGCCGGACTCGACGAGCAGGGTCGCGATCATGCCGGATCCCGAGCGGTGGCGGTCATGGCGCGGCTCCCTTCGCTGGCGCCGCGCCGCGCAACATCACCGCGCCTGGGAGCCTGCGCCGCCACTGTCTCCCGGGCGACCGGCCGGCGCAAGCCCCCAGCGCGCCCACTCGTCGGGGTGGAAGGCCGCCGGGTACAGCGCCATCATCGCGAAGGGGAAGATGCCGAGCCGCAGGGTGAAGTGGGTGCCGACGTGAAAGACGAGGCCGATCAGCAGGTAGAGCCAGACCCAGTCCAGGCGGTTCATCTGGGCCCGCAGCCAGCCCGGCCGGGTGCGGGTTTGTCGGTAGTGGTAGGCCAGCAGCAAGGAAGGCGCCATCCACTCCCAGATCCAGGTGGCCCCGGTGCCGATCTGCGTGAGAACGTAGCCCTGGGCGATCCACTCGGTGGGGATGCGGTTGAAGGCCGGATCGTTCATCGCGATGAAGAGGGCCGAGAAGTCGCCCACCGGGGTCCAACTGCTGGCAAACTTGCTGATGCCCGCCGCCGCGTAGACCATCACGAGCTGCACCACCAGAAAGTAGCGCGGCCAGCTCGGCACCAGCGGCGCCGGCTGCCCCTGACGGGCCCGCCACCATGCGGGCAGCGAGAGGGCCGCGCCGGACTGCGACATCGCCAACACCAGCAGGGTGTTGCGCATCAACATGTCGATGCCGCGGTCGGAGGGCGGCAGGGCGGCGGCCAGTTGGGCCCACAGGAGCACCAGCACCAGCGCAAAGATCCGCGGAAAGAGGCCCAGGAGCAGCATCAGCGCCGAGAGCAGGCAGATCCACACCGCCACCGCCGGCTGGTTGGCCATGCCCTCGCCAAAGAAGCGGTAAAGCCAGAGCGGATCGGCCCGGCCGGTGGGATCGCCCATACCGCCGGCCTCGGCCGGCGCGTAGAGC
>JBEIQK010000190.1:0-9456 GCA_040376505.1 Alphaproteobacteria bacterium
AGGGGATGCCGCGCTGGCTCGCGTACTTGATCTGGTCGCCATACTTGCGCGGCTGGTCGAAGACCTCGGCCGCCACGCCACCCTCGCGCAGGCGCCGCGCTACCGCCATCGCCGCCGGCCGCGCCTGTGCGCTCGGCAGGGCCACCAGCACGCAGGTCGGCACCTGCCGGCTCGCCTTCAGGCCGCCCGTCGAAAACAGACGCGCCAGGATGCGAGACAGACCGATCGAGACCCCGATGCCCGGCAGCTTCTCCTTGCTCCCCAGGCTCGCTGCGAGGTTGTCGTAGCGGCCGCCTGAGCAGACCGATCCCAGCCCCTCATGGCCCTGGAGGGTGCCCTCGTAGACGGTGCCCGTGTAGTAGTCGAGGCCGCGGGCGATCTTCAGATCGGCGATGAGCGCGTTCTCGGGCAGGTCGGCCGCCGCCTGGAGCACGGCGTCGAGCTCGGCGAGGCCCTCTTCCAGCAGCGGGTGCCGGTAGCCAAGGGCCTCGACGGCGCCGACCACCTCGCGGCCGCCGCGAATGCTGGCCAGCGACAAGGCCGCCTGGGCGGTCGCCTCGGCCACGCCCAGCTTCTCGGTGAGCTCGGCGATCACCCGCTGGGGGCCGATCTTGTCGAGCTTGTCGACGATGCGCAGGGTGGCCGTGAGATCCTCGATGCCCAGCGCCCGGTAGAAGCCTTCGAGCACCTTGCGATTGTTCACGCGGATGGTGACCGGCGGCACCGGCAGGTGCGACAACACATCGTGCAGGATCAGCGCCAGCTCGGTGTCGTAGTGGGTGGACAGGGAGCCCGAGCCGATCACGTCCGCGTCGCACTGGTAGAACTCGCGAAAGCGCCCGTCCTGGGGCCGCTCGCCGCGCCAGACCTTCTGGATCTGGTAGCGCCGCAGGGGCAAAAGCAGCTTGCCGCGGTTCTGCACCACATAGCGGGCGAAGGGCACGGTGAGGTCGAAGTGCAGGCCCAGGCCGGCCTCTCCGTCGTCGTCCTCGGCGTGGATGCGCCGCAGGACGTAGATCTCCTTGTCCACCTCGCCCTTGCTGGTGAGCACGTCGACCGGCTCCACCGCCCGGGTCTCCACCGGCACGAAGCCATGCAGCTCGTAGCGGGCCCGGATGATGTCGATGAGGTGCTGCTCGACCATCCGCTGGTCGGGAAGCCACTCGGGGAAGCCCTTGACGGAGGTGGAACGGCTCATGGGGGTGCTCCAGGCAGGCCCGACCGCTATCGCCAGCCCCGGCCCAGGGCCAGGGCCCGCGTTAGGCCGGCCCCATGCGCGACATCCCCGCCCAGCCCCCCGCCGCCGCCCCCGCCTACGAGGAGCCCGCCGTCGACCCTCGCGCCGCCCAGGCCGGCAAGGTGCTGCGCCGCGCCACGCTGCCCGACGGCCGCATCGACATCAAGGCCCTCGACCGCGCCGCCCTGCGCCTCGCCCTGGCCGGGCTCACCGAAGAAGACAAGCTCGACCTCCGGGTGCGCCAGGTCTTCACCCAACTCTGGAAGAACGGGGTCACCGACTTCGCCGATCTGGTGCGGGTCGACGGCGGCTTTCGCCAGACCCTCGCCGAGAAGGGCGCCCTCACCGGCCTCCAACTCCAGGCCCGCATCGACTCCGACGACGGCAGCCGCAAGTACCTCTGGAAGCTCTCCACCGGCGAGACCATCGAGAGCGTGCTGATCCCCGACGAGGACCGCCCCGGCCCCAACCCCGACCGCCTGACCCTGTGCATCAGCACCCAGGTGGGCTGCGCCATGGCCTGCGCCTTCTGCCTCACCGGCGATCTCGGCCTCAAGCGCAACCTGAGCGTGTCGGAGATCACCAACCAGCCCCTGCTCGTCCAGCGCGACCTCGGCCCCGACAAGCGCATCACCAACCTCGTGATGATGGGCATGGGCGAGCCCCTGCATAACTACGACAACCTCACCGCCGCCCTGCGCATCCTCCTCGACAACGAGGGCATGGCCTTCTCGCACCGCCGGGTCACCGTCTCCACCGTCGGCCTCGTGCCCGCGCTGAAGCGCCTCGCCGACGAGAGCCCGGTGAACCTCGCCATCTCGCTCAACGCCAGCACCGAAGAGCAGCGCCGCCGCGTGATGCCGATCACCCTGCGCTACTCGATGGAAGAGCTGATGGAGACCTGCCGCACCCTGCCGATCCCCACCGGCAAGCGCATCACCTTCGAGTACGTGATGATGGCCGGCTTCAACGACAGCGATGACGACGCCGCCCGCGTCTTCGCGCTGATGCAGGGGGTCAAGGCCAAGGTGAACCTGATCCCCTACAACGAGAACCCCGACCGCGACATCCGCCGCCCCAGCGACGACCGCGTCAAGGCCTTCCAGCACTACCTCGTCTCCCGCGGGCTCCAGTGCAGCATCCGCACCACCCGCGGCCGCGACATCTCCGCCGCCTGCGGCCAGCTCGGCAAGGCCGCCGAGCTGATGGCCCGCCGCCTTGGCGCGCCGATCGCGCCGCCGGCCTAAGCGGCGCCCGGTGTGGCCGACACCTCGCCCGCCTGGGGGGCGCGCGGTAAGAGAGCGCGTCATCGGCCCGCGGCCATCCCCGAATCCCCCACCTCGCCGGGTCCAGGGCCCGGCTCCCGGAGCACCCCATGGGCGGCGCAGCAGTCACCCCCACCTCTCGCCCCGAGGGCATCATCCGCATCGGCGTCATCGGCGGAAGCGGCCTGTACGAGATGGAAGGGCTCATCGACATTCGCGAAGAGCGGCTCACCACCCCCTTCGGCGACCCCTCCGACGTCTACGTGATCGGCCGCCTCGCCGACGTGCCCGACACCGAGCTGGTCTTCCTGCCCCGCCACGGCCGCGGCCACCGCTTCAACCCGAGCGAGGTCAACTACCGGGCCAACATCTTCGGCATGAAGATGCTGGGCGTCTCGTGGATCATCTCGGTCTCGGCGGTGGGCTCGCTGCGCGAGGAGATCGTCCCCGGGCACGTCGTCGTCATCGACCAGTTCATCGACCGCACCCAGCACCGCAAGGCCACCTTCTTCGAGGGTGGCGTGGTGGCCCACGTCAGCTTCGCCGATCCGGTCTGCCCCACCCTGCGGGAGTACCTGTTGGCCGGCGCCCGCTCCGCCGGGGCCACCGTCCACGACGGCGGCACCTACGTCAACATGGAGGGCCCCGCCTTCTCCACCCGCGCCGAGAGCCACCTCTACCGCTCCTGGGGCGCCCAGGTCATCGGCATGACCAACCTGACCGAGGCCAAGCTCGCGCGTGAAGCCGAGATCTCCTACGCCACGCTGGCCATGGCCACCGACTATGATTGCTGGCACTCCCACCACGACGCGGTGACGGTCGATCAGGTGGTGGCCGTGGTGGTCGCCAACGTCAACCTCGCCAAGTCGATCATCAAGGCCATCGTGCCCCTCGTCGCCGCCCACCCCGGCCCCGCGCCGATGAGCAGCGCCGCCGCCCACGCCACGATGACCGCCCGCGCGGCCATCCCCGCCGCCCGCATCGAGGCCCTGCGCCCCATCCTCGGCAAGTACTTCGGGTGAACCCATGACGCTCCGCGCGCTGCTGCTCCTCCCCCTCCTCTCGGCCTGCATCTCCGAGAAGCGACAGACCCAGTCGGCGGCCCACGTCGATCTGGGCGCCGCGATGCTGGGAGAGGGCAACAGCGCCGGCGCCATCGCCACCTTGCAGCAGGCCACCCAGGAAGACCCGCGGAGCTGGGACGCCTGGAACAAGCTCGGCCTCGCCTACCTCGCGCGCGGGGCCCCCGAGATGGCCGAGAAGGCCTTCAAGCGCAGCCTGCGCCTCGCCCCCAAGAACGGCGAAGCGCTGAACAACTACGGCTACTTTTTGATGACCCAGCGGCGCTTTGAAGAGGCGGTGCCCCTCTTCGACAAGGCCAGCATGGATCTGACCTACCGCAACCCCGGCCTCGCCCTCAACAACCTCGGCTACGCACTGCTGCAGCTCGGCCGCAACGAAGAAGCCGTGGCGCGGCTCAACGAGGCGGTGGCTCGGGCCCCCAACCTCTGTCAACCCCGCTTCACCCGCGGCGTCGCCCTGCGGGCGATCAACCAGCCAGCCCGGGCCTTGGATGACTTCGAGGTGGTGATCGAGCTGTGCGGCGCCAACGCCGCCGGGGCCTGGTACCAGGCCGCCGAGCTGCTGATCGACCTGCAAGACCGCACGGGCGCCTGCACCTACCTGAACCACGTCATCCAGGCCGCCAGCGAGGGCCCCCTCGGCCAGCAGGCCCGCACGCTGTCGGCCAAGGAGTGTGGATGATCGACCTGCGCCGAGAGCGCGAGCGCCGCGGCTGGACGCTCGAACAGGTCTCCCACAAGACCGGCGTGGCCCTGCGCTACCTGCTGGTGCTGGAGCGCGGCACCGCCGAGCTCACCGGGCCGATGCGCCAGGCCCGCGAGAAGTACCTAAAGCTGCTCGGCCTGCGCGAGATGGAGACCCGCAGCGACGACCCGCCGCCCCGCCTCGCGGCCCCCGAGCCGGTCGACGACCCGCCCTCGGCCGAAGACGAGAGCCCCACGGCCACCATCCCGCGCTCCGAAGAGCTGCCCGTGGCCCGCCTCGCCCTGACCGCGGCGGTGCTGCTGGCGGTGATGGGCCTGGGCCTGCGGGTGGCCTCGCTGCTCACCGAGTCGCACCCCGACGCCCCCGCCGAGCTCACCCAGACCCAGCCCCCGGTGGCCCCCAAGGACGGCAAGTACGCCCCGGCCAGCCTGCCGGGCGGCGCCCAGTCGCTCAGCGTGCGGGCCAACGAGCCCACCCGCATCACCGTCACCGCCGGCGTGGAGGTCTACCACGACGGCCCCATCGCACCCGGCGAGGTGGTGGAGGTGATCAGCGATGAGAAGGTGGTGCTGGATGTGGCCGACCTCACCGCCGTCTCGATCACCTACAACAGCGACCGCGTCGAGCCCCTGCACAACCTCTCGCACAGTCGCCGGCTCATCTTTCTGCCCGACGACGCCGACTAGCCCGACACAGGAGCCGCTTTGGGAGACACCCGGGTCGAGGTGATTCGCCGCCTCGCGCGGCGCGGCGCGGGCTCCGCCTTGCACCGGGCCTTGGAGAAGGCCAAGGCGGTCGACATCGCCGCCGCCATCGCGCACCTCGCCCCCGGCGAGCAGCGCCTCGTGATGGCCCACATCGCCGCCGAAGACGTCGCCGCCGAGGTGCTGGTGCGCGTCGACCCGGCCGACCTGCACCGCCTCGCCCGCGACCTGCCCTTTGAGCGCCTCGTCAAGCTCTTCAACGCCATGGAGAACGACGACCTCGCCGACGTCATCGACAAGATGCCCGAGGAGCTGCGCGAAAAGGTGCTGGCGGCGATTCGGCCCAAAGACAAGCAGATCGTCGAGGACATCCTCGCCTGGCCCGAAGACTCGGCCGGCGGCATCATGCAGCCGCTGGCCTTCCGCCTCTCCGAGCAGAACACCTGCCGCGAGGCCATCTCCGCCCTGCACGAGCAAGAAGAGAACCTCGAGCACCTGTACTACATCTACGTCGAGAACGACGGCAGCCAGCTCGTCGGCGTCACCTCGCTGCGCGCCCTGCTCACGCACCCGCCCAGCACCCGCCTCAAAGACATCATGGCCACCGACATCATCACGGTGGCCCCCGAAGAAGACCAGGAGGAGGTGGCCCGCATCGTCAGCCGCTACGATCTGCTGGCCGTGCCGGTGGTTGACAATGACCGCCGGCTGCTGGGCATCGTCACCATCGACGACGTGGTGGACGTCATCAAGGAAGAGGCGATGGAGGACATGATGCTGATGGCCGGCGTGGGCGAAGACGCCCAGGCCACGGCCCAGCAAGGCCCCTTCGCCGCCGCCCGGGCCCGTGTGCGCTGGCTGGTGCTCACCCTGATGGCCGGCATGGTGATCTCCGAGGTGATCGCCCACTACGACGACGCCCTGCAGCGCAACCTCATCCTGGCGGGCTTCATGCCGGTGGTGATGGGCATGGGCGGCAACGTCGGCACCCAGGCCGCCACCATCACCGTGCGCAACCTGGCGCTGGGCACCGTCACCGCCGACGAGGGCGTGGGCATGGTGCTCTGGCGCGAGGGCCGGGTGGGCCTGATCATGGGCGTCTTCTTTGGCCTGGTGCTGCTGGCCTATGTCTTTGTGCGCCACGGCGATCCGGCGCTGTGCCTGGCCATCGGCACCAGCATCACCATCGCCCTCACCAACGCCGCCATGATGGGCGCGCTGGTGCCGCTGGCCCTCAAGCGGGTCGGCGTGGACCCCGCGGTCGCCACCGGGCCCTTCGTCAGCACCATCATCGACCTCGTCACCGTGCTGGTCTACTTCAACGTCACCGCCGGGCTCTTCGGTCTGTGAGCCGCCCGCCGCCCAGCCGGGTCGAAGGCATCCTCGTCGGCAGCCTCGACTATGGCGAGACCGACCGCATCCTGCGCGTGCTGAGCCCCGAGGTGGGCCGCCGGGCCTTCCTGGCCCGCCGGGCCCGCCAGGGCGGCCGCCGCGGCCACGGCGCCTTGGAGGTGGGCAACAAGGTCGAGCTGATGCTGCGCCCCGGCCATGGCGACCTCTACCACCTCGACGCCGCCGAGCTGCTCGACGGCCACATCCACGCCCGCTCCGACCTCGACCGCCTCACCCTGCTCGCCTATGGCTGCGAGGTCGCCGCCGCCCTCTCCCGCGAGGGGCACCCCGAGCCACGCCTCTACGGCCTGCTCGACATGCTGCTCACCCTGATCGACGCGATGAGCGGCCCGCCCGGCGCGCTGCTGCGCCTCGCCTTTGAGGCCAAGGCCCTGTCTTTTGCCGGCTACGCCCCCGCCCTCGACCGCTGCGCCGCCTGCGACGGCCCCCTCGGCGAAGAGGCGCTGCGCTGGTCGCCCTCCAGCGGCGGGGCCCTGCACGATCGGTGCCGGGTGCAGGGCGAGGAGCGCTCCGAGCCCGTCGACGCCGCCTTCCTAATCGCGGTGGAGGCCGCCCGTCGCGCGCCGATGCGCCTGCTCATCGACGCCGAGGCCCCGCCCGGGCCCCTGTGGAGCCTCGCCGACCTGATCGAGCACCACACCGGCCAGGGCTTGAAGTGCCGGGCCCTGCTCTCCAGCCTGCCGCCGCCCGGATAAGGTGCGCCGATGCTGATCCTCGCCCTGATCGCCTGCCAGGCCCTCCCGGCCGCCCCCGCCAGCGACCTCGTCAACTGGTCGGGCTACGTCTACGCCGACCCCTTCGACGGCGGCGAGCTGGCCCTCCTCGAAGAGGGCGCCCTGGAGGTGCTCGACCCGGCCGGCGCGGTGCTGGCCGAGGCCACCCGCCCCTACGACGACGTCCCCGCCTACTTCGCCGTCGACGTGGAGCCCGAGATCGAGCTGGCCCTGCGGGTGAGCGGCCCCGGCCTCGCCCCCACGGTGCTGCGCAGCCCCACGCCGCCGCGCGGGCCGGCCTTCTGGTTTCAAGGCGCCCTGGTGGGCGTCTCGGTCGCCGGCATCGACGCGGCGCTCAGCACGCTCCTCGGCGGGGGCCTCACCCAGCAGGGGCCCACCCCCCTGGCCGACGAAACCCGGGTCGCCCTTTGGCTGGAGCCCACCGATCCGGCCGCCTGGGCCGGCGCCCGCCTGATCCTCGTCGATGGCGCCGGGGTCGAGCACGCCGCCCAGCCCTTCACCAGCGGGGCCCAGGGCGCCGTTGAGGCCGGCCCCAACGATCCGATCGCCCTCTTTGTCGCCGCCGACCTGGCGCCCGGGGCGATCACCGCCACCCTCACCGCGGCCGACGGCGCCAGCTCCACCCTCTCCTGGCCGGCCCAGGGCGGCGATCTGCTCTTCGCCCCCTACGTCCTGCTCCCCGAGGCCAACTGATGTGGCTCCTGCTCCTCGCCTGCGCAGATCCGCTGCCGGCCGTTGTGATCGAGGGCAAGGCCCTCGACCTGCCCGGGATCTCCGGCCTGCCCGTACCCGGCGCCGAGATCGAGACCCGCGACGGCGCCGGCGAGCCCTTCGACGCGGTCACCGCCGATGAAAAAGGCCGCTTTTCGGCGGAGCTGCGGCAGAGCAGCGCGTTCACCGTCACGGGCAGCGCCGCGGGCTTCGTGCCCACCGCCTTCGCTGGCCTCGCCGGCCTCGACAGCATCGCGATCCCCAACGGTTTTTTCTATCTGCGCAGCGCCGAGCAGATCGCAGCCCTGCGCGAGGAGCACGCCGCCTGCGCCACCGCCGGCGACGAAGGGGCGGTGATCGAGGGCGAGGCCAGGCTCTTCATCAACATCGATCCCGACGACTACGACACCTTGCCGCTGATCACCACCGCGCAGCTCACCGCCAACGGCGCCGACGGCGTGGTCTACACGGCTTGCTACCTCAACGACGCCGGCCTGAGCGACTCCACGGCCACGATCACCGGCGACACCGGCCGCTTCGCGATCTTCGGGCTGCCGGCCGGGCTCACCACCCTGCGATCGACCTACACCATCGGCGAGGAGGAGAAGGACGAGTCCGCCTTCACCCTGTGGCTGCAGGCCGATGGCGCAGCACCCCTCTACCCCCTCTTTGTGGCGAGCCCGTGAGGACCCGCCCCAGAGCGTGCGGCGGCGCCTTGCCTTTTCTCAACCAGCGGCGTACGGGCCCAGGCGAACCCGCTTTGTGGGCGGCGAGTGTGGCTCCCGCCCCCTTCTATTCACCGAACCTTTCTCGGAGGCTCTGCCCATGGGCGAGATGATCCGCAAGCCTGACACCAACCCGATCGTTGTTGCCGTCCTCAACCTCTTCCTGTGGGGGTGCGTCGGCTACTTCCTGATGGGCCAGAAGAAGAAGGCGATCATGTCGCTCGTCGGCTTCGCCCTCACCTTCTGGTGCGGCATCGGCTTCCTGATTCCCTGGATCACCGCCTACGACGCCTACCTGCTCGGCCAGAAGCTGCAGAACGGCGAGGCCATCGGCGAGAACGAGAACGGCCTGCCCTTCTTGAACGCCGTCTTCAAGGACTGAGTCCGCCTCGCGCAGAGCCCCGCTCCCACCCCGGGGCGGGGCTCTTGCCATTGGGAGCCCGCTGTGGCCGCTGCCTTCGGACGCTTTGACGAGCCCCACGCCTGGCTGCTGCGCAGCCTCGTGGAGTATGGCTGGACCGACTGTACCCGCACCCAGGGCCACTACCCGCCCGGGGCGATCGGCGGACTCAACCTCGCGCGCCTGCTCCAGAACGATGGCCGCGACGGCTTTGTCGTCGAGATTCCCGCCACCACCAACGGTGCTGTGGTGCTCGAAGACGGCACCTACGCCTTTACGGTGCAGGTGAGCAGCGGCCAGGCCGGCCTGATGGCCGTGGTGCGCTGCCCCGAGGCCAACTACTTTCAAGAATTCCCCATCGACCGCAAGAACCCAGCCTGGGCCGGCGGCTACATCCACCAGTCGCTCACCGACTACATCGGCCCCTTCGTGAGCTGGCGCCTGGGTGGCAATGAGGTGCCCTGGGCCCCGCGTGTGGG
>JBEIQK010000310.1:0-7100 GCA_040376505.1 Alphaproteobacteria bacterium
AGGCGAGGAGGTCGTCGTCGTCGGCGAGGCCGTAGGGGCCCAGCGCCATCTTGAGCTGGGCGCGGAGGCGCTCGCGATCGGCGCTCGGCGCGCGGAGGATCTGGGCGGCGAGGCCGGCGATGGGGTCGGGGGCGCGCAGATCGGGGGTGCAGCGCCAGCGCAGCACCTGGGCGCCGCCGACCTCCTGGGCGCGCTCGCAGAGGTGGCCGGCGAGGTGGCTCTTTCCGCAGCCGCTGGGGCCGAAGATCAGCAGGGCGCGGGCGCCGTCGCCGCGGTGCACGGCGCGCAGGGCGCTCCAGAGGCGGTCCATCTCCTTCTCTCGGCCGACGAAGGGCCGGGCGCGCAGCGAGAAGAGGTTGAGGCCGATGCCGAGGAGGTGGGTGGGGGCCGGCGGAGGCTGGGGGCCGCGCCAGGAGGCGGGCAGCGGCGGGGTGGCCAGGGGCAGGCGGGGGCGATCGAGGGCGGGGAGGGCGCTGGGGTCGTCGTCGCGGGCGGCGGGGCGCGGGGTGTGGGTGAGGGTGGGCAGATCGATGGCGACCAGGGCGCGCTGGCTGGGCATCGTCGGCGGCTCGGCCCGGCGCCAGGTGCTGGCGTCGATGACGTCGACGTTGGCGAGGCCGCCTTCGCGAAAGGCGAGCTGCATCCAGGAGGCGCGCAGGTCGTCGGTGAGGCTGAGCAGGCCGTAGGCGGCGTCGGCGGCGTGGTGGTAGCGCTCGCCGATCGGCCGCGAGAGCAGGCGCAGGAGCCAGGCTTCGAGGTCCGGGGGCACGGCGACGGCGGGGCGCAGGCGGGGGATCGGGGCGCGGGTGTGGGCCTGGAGCGCCTCGTCGAGGGTGAAGGTGCGGCCAAAGGGCGGCTCGCCGGTGACCAGCTCCCAGGCGAGGCAGCCCAGGGCGTAGAGATCGGTCCAGGGGCCCTGATCGCGCAGGCGGCCGCGGAGCTGCTCGGGGGCCATGTAGGCGGGGGTGCCGGCGATCTCCCCTTCTCCGGAGACGTCGGGGGTGGCGGCGGTGGCGATGCCGAAGTCGGAGAGCAGGGCGTCGACGAGGCCGCGGTGGCCGGGGTAGTCGGGGTCGGTGGACAGCTCGCGGCGGAGCAGCACGTTGCCGGGCTTGAGATCGCGGTGGATCACGCCGCGGGCGTGGCTGTGGGCGAGGGCGTCGAGGAGCTGCAGCAGCACCTCGCGGGCGGCGTGCCAGCCGAGGCGCCCGCTGTAGTGGCGCAGGGGCACGCCCTTTACGCGCTCCATCACGAGGTAGGGGGTTCCCGGCGCGAAGCGGCCGGCGCGGGCGGCGGGGCTCTGGGCTTCGACCCGACCGTGATCGAGCACCATCACGATGCCGGGGTGCCGCAGCGCGGCGATGGCGGCGACCTCGTTGGCGAATTGGGAGGCCGACTGTTCGCCAGAGACGGGGCCCTGGAGCAATTTGATCGCGACCTGCACCCAGTGGGTGGGGTGTTCGGCCAGCCACACCTCTCCCATCGCCCCTCTGCCGAGAAGGGAAATCAGCTCAAAAGGGCCAATGGATCCGGGTGGCGCCGCCATGCGGGCAGTCTACAGGGCGGCGGGCCTGTGTGCACCGCGCAGAGTACGCGAAGTGTTGTTCCATGGTGGTGAACGGTCGCGCGGGTGGGGGGCTTGGGTGCGCGGGGGCCGGAGGGACCGGCGGCGCTGGGCGGGGTAGGGGGGGCCGGATGTCTCCACCCAACCAGATCTTCTTCCAGCAGGTCCTCGACCACCTGATCACCACCGATCCGGGGGGCGGCGAGCTGCTCCTGATGAGCCAGGCGGTGGCCTTGGTGGGCGGGGTGGACGGGCCGGTGGTCGTGGCCTGGGTGCCCGAGGGCCAGGGCGCCAAGGTGCGCGCCGACATCATCACCTTGATGGAGCACATGGGCCGCGGGCGGGTGAGCGTGGTGCTCTGCGCCGATGAGGCCGATCAGCGTGAGGTGGTGGGCGAGGCGCCGGTCCTGCTGGCTCCCTGCGCGGGGGTGCGGCTGGTGGAGCTGGAGGCCGAGGGGCAGCGCCTGGCCGGGCCGCCCTCGCCGGCGGGCGAGTGGCTGGTGGCGGCCCTGGGGGCGGTCGAGCGGCGGCCGGGGGTGCTGCCCTTGCCGGCCGAGGCCTGGAGCCAGCGCATGGGCAGCGCCATGCAGCAGCAGAAGCGCCGCTACAGCGAGCTGGTGCGCTTCGCCCGGGCGATGGAGCAGCGGCGGCCCTGGCTGAGCGGCACGATCGTGGCGGTCTTGGGTCTGGTCTTTCTGCTCACCGAGATGGGCGATCTGGGCGGGCAGATCGTCGAGGCGGGGCTCCTGCTGCCGGGGGCGCAGAGCTACGCCCAGCCCTGGCGGCTGCTGGCCTCTACGGCCTTGCACGGGGGCTTCGCCCATGTCGCGCTCAATGGCCTTGCGATCTGGGATCTGGGCGGCCTCATCGAGCGCCTCGTCGGGCCGCGCCGCCTGCTGGTGCTCTACACAGTCTCGGGCTTGGGCGGGGCCTTGCTGGCCTCGGCGACGATGGAGCCGGGCTCGGCGGCCTTGGGGGCCTCGGGGGCGGCCTTTGGCCTGATGGCGGCGGCGGGCTGGCTGAGCTTTCGCGGCGCCGACCTCTTCCCGGCCGATGTGGGGCGGCGCCTGCGGCGGCTCACCTTGCAGAGCCTCGTGATCAACGGCCTCGTCTCGCTGCTGCCCAACATCTCGCTCACCAGCCACTTGGGTGGGGCGCTGGCGGGGCTGGCGCTGGCGGGCTCGGGGCTGCTCTTCGCCGGGCTGCGTCGCCCCGAGCCCGGCGTGGCCGCCGATCCCGAAGGAGACCAGGGGGGCTGGGCCCTGGCTGCGGGGAGCCTGGGGGCCCTGCTGGTGGGCTCGATCGGGGCGGCCGTCTTGCTGGGCCTGCTGTAGGGGCGCTCAGGTCTGGGGGCTCGGCGGGGGCGCGCTGGCCGGCACGCCGCGCAGCAGGCTGAGGGTGAGGCCGGCGAGGCCGGCGACGAGGACGGCGATGCCGGCGAAGAGCGCGAGGGACTCAAAGCGGCTGCGGACTGGGGGGCCGAGGGCCTGGGGGTCGTCGAGGCTGGCCTTGACCATCGGGCGCTGCAGCAGCTCGCTGCGCAGCAGGGCGAGGTCGTAGCTGGGGGGGGCGACCCGGGCGTTGCCATAGCGCAGGCTGGCGCCGTCCTCGGGCACCCAGGCGACCAGCTCCCAGTTCGGCCGCGTAAAGGCGACGGCGGTGATGGGCAGGGGCGGGTTGTCTCCGTTGTCGATCACGAGGAGGAGCTCGGCGCCGACGGCCTGACCGAGGTCGAGGGTGAGCGATGCGGGGCGATCCTGGCCGTTCCACTGGAAGGTGCGCAGGGGGACGAGGTCGGGGCCGTCGGCGCGGAACAGGGTGAGGCGCCGCGAGAAGAGGGGCGCGCCGGTGTCGATGCGCAGGGTGCTGATCGGCACGGCGGCGTCGGGGATGGCGAGGCGGATGCGCGACTGGCCGCCCTCCTCGGTGCGGCGCAGGTCGGGGATCGCGGTGGGGGCCTCGTCGGCGCGGCGGCGCAGCAGGTAGGGGATCTGCTTGCCCTCCTCGTCGACGAGGCGCAGGTCGCCCTGATCGCTGCGCAGGCCGGCGATCAGCGCGGTGTCGAGGGGGATGCGCACGAGGCCGGGCTCGGCGATCACCTCGCGGCTCCAGGCGAAGGTCTCTTCCAGCTCGGCGCCGGGGACAGCGAGGTTGGCCCGCAGCTCGGGCGGGCTGTAGTCGGGGTTGGGGGCGACCTCGCCGGTGGACATCGGCCGGCGGGCGAGGCGGGAGAGCTCGGGCACCGCGCTGGCGAGATCGCTGCTGGGGGTCGTGCCGGCCGGGGCGCCGCCGTAGACGGTGAAGGGGCCGGGGCCGGGGTTGTGCAGCAGCAGGTGGACGCCCGAGAGGCGCACCGTGACCTCGGGGATGGTCAGAGGCTCGCGTCCCTCGGCCTGGACGTAGACATAGAGGACGTCGGTGAAGGCGACCCCGTCGGGGATGTCCACCATCACATCGTCGACGGTCGCGCCGCCGAGCAGCAGGCGGGCGACGCGGTCGGTGGGGCTGGGGCTTTGGTAGGCGGTTTCGATCGCCTCGGCGCTCACCATCACCCCGCGATCGAAGAGGCTGTCGGTGATCGTGAGGCGCACCTTGGACAAGGGCAGGGCCTGGGGCAACTCGACGGTGTAGCGGGCCCAGCCGGACTCCAGCAGGCGGGTCTCGGCCACGGGCAGGGTCAGGTCTTGGGGCCCGGCGTAGACCTCGGGATCGACGTAGCCGTCGATGTCGGGGGCGCCCGGGTTGTAGGGGAAGTGGTGGGTGAGCTCCACCCGAAAGGGGCCCGCGCTGGAGGGAAAAGACACCCGCCGGCGCTCGGCGGCGGGGGCGCTGAAGACGAGGGTGGGCTCGCCCAGGGCGACGAGGCCGTCGTCGCGCTCCTCCCAGACCCGCACGGTGGCGGCGGCGGAGCTGTCGTAGAGGTCGATGTCGAGGCCGTCGATCGGGCGGTCCTGGTCGGGGATGCGGAAGGTGTTGGGCGCCTCGGTGGGGATGGCCAGGAGCTGCGTGGTGTCTGCGGCGGCGATGCCCCGCACCACCGCGAAGGGCACCGGCTCGCCCTGGGCGTCGACCACCAGCAGGTCGCTGCCATCGGCGGCGTCGACGGGGGTGCGCAGGCCGATCGGCAGGGCGACCCGCACGGCGCCCTCGCCGCGGCGCTGGGCCTCGGTGCAGGGGGCGCAGTCGGTGAGGGTGAGGGGGGCGGCGAGGGGAAAGCGCTCCAACTCGGTGGCCTGGGCCACCAGCGAGGCGAGGGGGAGGAGGAACATCAGGCGTCTCCGGCCGGGGTGTTGGAGGAGTTGTCCTTGCGCAGGACGATGCGCTCGAAGAGGAAGGCGGCGACGAGCAGGGTGACGCCGAGGCCAAGCACCGAGCCGACCCGCACGAAGCCCGAGAGCTCCCAGAGGTCGAGGATGAAGACCTTGGCCGCGGCCATCATCACCACCGAGAAGCCGGCGAGGCGCACGGCGCGGCTGTCGCGCCAGACGCCGCCGCCGAGGACCAGAACGCCGTAGGCGCCCCAGGCGAGGCTGCGGACCATGCCCTGGAGCACGCCCTTGCCGCCGAGCTCGATGGGGCCTTCGTCCTGGAAGAAGTCCGAGACCTGCACATTGACGAGGACAAAGCCCGTGGCGAGCGACATGCCCACCAGCGTCCCGCGAACCCAGCGCGGCACACGCTCGCCGAGGAGGTGGGCGCTGGCCATCATGCAGATCGCCGGCAGGCCCCAGGTGTAGAGCGTCCAGTTGAAGATCGGCAGCCCGCCGCTGTCGCCGTACTCCAGCGCCCAGGGGTTGACGATCAGGCGAACGCCCACGGTGACCGCCAGCACCACGCTGGCGACCGGGATCAGCGGGTGGCGCAGGCGGCCGCTGAGCCAGGCCAGGGCGAGGCCCTCCAGCGCCCAGGCGACGGTGAGCCACTGATCGCGGAGCTGGATCGGCAGGGCCGCCGAGAGCCCGAGCAGCGAGACGCCGATGAAGAGGGCGAGGCCGCCATCGGTGTCGGTGACCCGGTGCACGCGCAGCAGCACCGCCGCGCCGAGCAGGGACATCAGGCCCATGCCGATCGGCAGCATGCCGATCACCGGGTCGCCGAGCCCGATCTCCCAGCAGCGGTAGAGCGGCAGGAAGTAGAGCAGGGGCGCCAGGGCGGCGATGGCGGTGATCGGCTGGCCCTGATCATGCCAGCGGGGCAGCAGCGGGCCGGTGGCGTGGGTCGCGTAGGCCAGCAGGGCCGCAGCGGCGACCCAGCCCGCACCCACCTCTCCGACGTCCAGCGAGGCGACGAGCAGGGGGAGGGCCCCGCCAAGCGCCGAGGCGAGCAGCATCCACCCCTGGCGGGTCCACACCGCCGCCCCCACGCTCCAGAGGCAGAGGAGGCCGATGCCACCGGCGAGATAGGGGCCGCGCTCTTCGCCGCCGCCCAGGGCCAGGGTCAACATCAGGCCCGCCACCGCCGGCCAGGGGGTGAGCAGGGCGGTGTGGTCGCGCCGCGGCTGGAGCAGGGCGGCCAGGACGAAGGGCAGCAGCGCCCCCGCGGAGAGGGCCAGCAGAGGCGGGTTCTCCACGTTCGACCAGCCCACCGCAAAGACGAGCTGCAGCAAGGCGCTGGTGCCGAGGGCGAGCAGGCTCGGCAGGGTGCCCTCGGCCCGGCGGGCCAACAGGAGCAGCGGCAGGGGCAGCAAGGCCAGCGCGGCGGCGGCGACCATCGGCGCATCGCCGAAGGTGCGGGTGACCAGCAGCCCGTTGCGAGGGTCGACGAAGAGGGGGTCGATCGGCCCCACCCAGAGGCAGGCCATCGCGGCGACGAGGGCGGCGCCCAGCATCCCGAGGACGCGGGTGGGCACGCTCTCGGCCCGGCCGGCCCAGGCGAAGATGCTGCTCAGCAGGCCGGCCGCCACAAGGGCGATCGGCGCCTGATCGGGCTGGTGCCAGCGCTCACTCCAGCCCAGGTAGAGCACCACCACGCCGAAGAGGGCCATGCCGACGAGGTCGGCCCAGCCGCGGCGGCGGGCGACCACAAGGCCGCCGGCGGTGAGGAGCGCCAGGTAGCTGAAGAGCGCGATGGGGCGGTTCTCGCCCGAGCTCACCAGCACGGGGGTGAGGATGCCGCCGAGCAGACCGAGGTGGGCCATGAAGCGGTCGGAGAAGCGCACGGCCTGGCCGATCGCCACGGCGGTGATCGCCACCATCGCCACGAAGACCGCGGGCCCCGGCAGCAGGTGGTAGAGCGAGACGGCGGCGAAGAGGGTGCCGTAGAGCACGCCCATGCCCGCACCCGACAAGGCCGAGACCAGCCAGCGGTACTGGTGCTGGCGCAGGCTGACGCCGATGATCCAGATGAGGGTGCCAAAGGTCAGGCCGGCGCCGACACGCACACCCGGGCCAAAGATGCCCTTGTCGATCGCGACCTTGAGCGCGAAGAGCGTGGCCAGCAGCACCATCAAGCCGCCGAGGCCGCTCGCCACCCAGACGATGAGCCGCTCGATGTTGAAGGGCGTGTGGGGGGCGCGAGGCGGCGGCGCCACCGGTGA
>JBEIQK010000520.1:0-4733 GCA_040376505.1 Alphaproteobacteria bacterium
GTGGGCCGCCGCTGGTGGGCTCGAATGCCGCGAGCAGGGTTGATCGGCGCCTCGGGGGGAGCCGGCTGGTGCAGGGCACGCAAAAAGGCCGACAGCGCCAGCGTCGCCGCCGAGGGCTCAGCGGGGCAGCGATCCGCCGTCTGGCCGCGGATCAGCCGGGCCCCCGACCAGGGGGCGCCAAAGCGGGCGCTGGGCCGCCCTTCCAGGCAGGGGGCCGAGGTGGGCAGCGGCAGGCGGGGGCCGAGCAGGCCCATCCAGCGCAGCTCGTTCTCCATCAGGGGGATGGCGGCGGCGCGGCGGGGCAGCCGGCAGACGAGGTCATCGCCGACGAGGAACACGGCGTTGTCCCACCCCTCGCCCATCGGCCGGATCGGCAGGCCGGCGAAGGTGGGGTGCTGCTCGGTGAGGAGGGCGGCGAGCAGGCCGGCGTCGACGGGCCAGTCGGCGGGGACCGCTGGGGGCGCGGCCGGAAGTGACCGGAATGTCGGGGCTGTGACATTTGATGACATGTGAGCCTGCGAGCGCGATACGGGGCTCGTATTGTGGTTGGATACACCCCACGAGGTGCCTTTGTGTTGCTTGAGCTGATGCTGCTGGCTTGCCAGTGCCGCGGACCGTCCTCTGTGCGGGTGGCCGAGCCCTCCGGAATGGAGCTGGAGAGCGTGCCTTCGGCCGAGGCCTCGCCCTGGGCGCCCGCCGAGAGCAGCCTGGAGGTCCACCTCGCCGCGCTGGCCCTGGTGCTGCCCGGCGGCCTGCCCGATCCCGTGCAGCTCGACGCGGCCTATGACGAGGTGGTCACCCATGGCGATGACCGCTGCCCGATCTACGAAGAGGCCCAGGAGGGTGATCAGTCCGAGGTCTGGTCGGGGGGATGCACCAGCGCCGAGGGCTATGTCTACGAGGGGCTGGTCACCCACACCGACATGCACGAGAAGGAAGGGGATCTCACGGTCTTTCGCGGCATGGGCGACCTCTCCTCCATCCGTGTCACCGACGCGAAGGGCGACACCTTCACGAGCGGCGGCGAGTACTTCCTCGACCTCTACGAGGTCGGCGGGCAGCAGTTCTGGGGGGCCCTCGTGGGCGGCTCCTGGTCGTACCCGGGGGCGGCGGGCTGGCTCGGCCAGGGGGTGACGGCGGCCGTGCTGGTCGAGGGCTCCGGCCTGCGCGACCAGACAGCGATGCGCGTGGACGGTGGCGTCACCTGGCCCACCGTGAGCCTCGGCTTCGTCGAGGTGGAGGTCGACAGCGAGGTCTGCGGCGGCCTGCCCAAGGGAGAGCTCTCCCTGCGCGACGGCTCGGGGCATTGGTACAGCCTGCCCTTCCCGGGCTGCGAGCCCTGCGCGCCGGCCTACTGGGATGGCGAAGAGGTGGGCGAGGCCTGCATCGGCGCCGAGATCGGGGCAGCCCTGCTGGCCTTTGGTCGGGCGGCGCAGGGATGATCGGCCTGCTCTGGCTGGCGGCCTGCGGGGAGCTGCAGGAGATCCCGCCCCTGCCCGAGGCGACCTCCGAGGCGCCGAGCCCGCAGCCGGAGGTCTCGGTGGCGGCACCGCTGCCGCCGGCCTTGCTGCTGCGGCGGGCCAGCCTCGATCTGCGCGGCGTGGTGCCCACCCTGGACGAGCTGGCCCTGGTGGAGGCCGATCCGGCGGCCCTCGACGGGCTCGTCGACAGCTTCCTGGAGGATCCGCGCTGGGAGGGCCGCCTCGCCGATCTCTGGGCCGAGCACCTGCTCACCCGGGTCGACAACTACCTCGTCGGCCCCGAGGACTACGGCATCCCCTACCTGCAGCGCCACGACTATGTGCGCGCCGTGGGCGACGAGGCGCCGCGGCTGATGGCCCACATCGGGGTGGCCGATCTGCCCTTCAGCGATGTGGTGACCGCCGACTACACGATGGCCCACGAGGTGCTGGTGGGCCACTGGCCCCTCGACTACCCCGAGGGCGGCACGGGCTGGCAGGTGGCCCGCTACACCGATGGCCGGCCCGCCTTGGGGGTGCTGGCGACCGGCTCGATGTGGTGGCGCTACTACACCACGGCCTCGGGGCGCAACCGCTCGCGGGCCGAGGCGGTGGCGCGGCTCTTCCTCTGCGAGAGCTTTTTGGAGCGGCCGATCCGCTTTGAGTCGGCCGCCCTGGTGGCGAGCGAAGAGCTCACCGAGGCCACCCGCACCCTCGACACCTGCGTGACCTGCCACAACACCCTCGATCCGCTGGCCGGCGCCTTCTTTGGCTTCTGGGTCTTCGACATCTACGACCCCACCGAGAACGCCACCTACCACCCCGAGCGCGAACAGTTGGGCAACTACTACCTGGGGGTGGACCCGGCCTACTATGGCGCGCCGATCGACGCGCCCGTCGATCTGGGTGGGCTCGTGGCCGGCGATCCGCGCTTTTACCGCTGCATGGCCCGCACGATGGCCACCCTGCTGTGGCGCAGGCCGGCCGACCCCTACGATGACTTCGCGGAGATCGATCACTTCGTCGAGGTCTTTCGCCAGGGAGACTGGCGCCTACGGCCCCTGGTGCGGGAGATCCTGCGCTCGGAGGCCTATACGGTGGGCGCGCTCACCGAAGGGGCCACCGAGGCGGACCAGGCGGCCTTGCCGACCCGGCGCCTGGTGCCCCCCGAGGTGCTGGCCGACGCGGTGGAGGACCTCACCAGCCTGCGCTGGACCGAGGACAACTTCGATCAGCTCACCAGCGATGAGCGCGGCTACCGCGTGCTGGCCGGCGGCATCGACGGCGACGGCGTCACCCAGCGCACCGCCGACCCCACCGTCACCCAGGCCCTCGTGCTGCAGCGCCTCGCCCAGGCGGCGGGTCCGGTGGCGGTGGCCCGGGAGATCGGCCTCGATCCCAGCGACCGGCGCCTCTTTGGCGAGGGCGACCTGCGCACCTTGCGGCCCGGCGACATCGGCTTCACCGACGAGCTGGTGACCCTGCACCGCCGCCTGCACAGCCTCGACCCCAGCGCCGAGGCCCTGGCCCGCGACACGGCCCTCTGGGAGGCGGTCTTCGCCCTGGAGGGCGCCGAGGCGGCCTGGGCGGCGGTGTTGACCGCCCTGCTCTGCGACCCTGCCTTCTGGATGGCCTGATGTCGGCTCCTGCTGCGCCGTCTCGGCGTCGACTCCTCCAAAGCGCGGGCCTCGCCGGCCTCTTCGGCCTGATGCCCCGCCTCGCCCGGGCCATCGAAGGGGGCAAGCGGCGCTTCCTCTTCGTCTTCTGCCCGGGGGGCTGGGACCCGGCGGTGGTCTTTGCGCCGGTCTTTGGCAGCTCCCACGTCGATCTGCCCGAAGACGCCGAGCCCGCCGAGGCCAACGGCATCTCCTACATCGCCGGGGCCAGCCGTCCGGCGGTGACCGCCTTCTTCGAGACCTGGGGCCAGGAGGCGGCGCTGATCAACGGCATGGAGGTGCGCAGCGTCAACCACCACGTCTGCAAGCGCCTCGTGCTCACCGGCAGCCCGGCCGAGGTCGGCGATGACTGGCCGGCCTTGCTGGGCGGCGTGGCCCAGGACGACCCGGAGATGCCGGTGGTTCACCTGTCGGGGCCGACCTTCTCACACCGCTACGGCAGCGCGGTGGTGCGCCTGGGCGAGCGGGGGCAGCTCGTGCGGCTCCTCACCGGGGAGGCCCTGTCCAGCACCCGGGTGAGCCCGCCCTCGACGGCGGTGGAGGCGGCCCTGCGCAGCCACCTCGAGGCCACGCTTGACGAGCGCCTCGCCCTGGCCGGCTCGGCCGAAGAGCGGCGCCTGCTCGGCCACGCCGAAGACGCCCTGCGCCGGCAGTCCTCGCTCGCGGCCATCGCCGATCAGCTCGGCCTCGCCGTGGCCTCCACCTTCCCCGAGCGCCTCGCGGTGCTCGTCGACCTGCTGGCCGAGGGCTACGCGCGCTGCGGCACGGTGGCCTTTGAGGGCTACCTGGACATCGGCTGGGACACCCACGCCACCAACAACATCCAGCACCACTCCTTTGACCTGCTCTTCGAGGCGCTGGGTGGGCTCTGCGCCGATCTGGCGGCGCGGCCGGGGCTTGAGAGCGAGCGCCTGCTCGATGACGTCACCATCGTGGTGCTCTCGGAGATGGGCCGCTACCCGAAGTTCAACGGCCACGGCGGCAAGGAGCACTGGACCTTCACCTCGGCCCTCTTGATCGGCGGCGGGGTGGCCGGGGGCCAGGTGGTCGGCGCCTACTCCGACAGCCTGGGCGGCCAGGCGGTGGACCTCGCCTCGGGGGCGACGGTGAGCAGCGGGGGCGAGCTGCTGCTGCCGGCCCACCTTGGGGCCACCCTGCTGGCCCTGGCCGACATCGATCCGGGCGAGGTGCTGCCCGGGGTGAGCCCGATCGCGGCCTTGCTGGCCTGAGCGCGCTGTCCAGCGGAGTGGACAGGCTGTCCGGCGACATGGACGGGGGAGACCGCGACAAGCGCGGCGGGATGGGCCCCGAAGGGTCGGCACGGGCTGTGCTATCCGGGAAGCATGGCATCACCCTCTCCCGCTCGAATCAGGCTCCCCGCCGAGGCGCATCCGCTGCTCGAGCCCATCTGGGATCGGATGAGCGGGATGGCGCCGCCGGGCCCCGGCCCGCGGTCGCGCTGGCGGAGCGTCACCATGCTCAGCCGGGGGCGGACGGGGAGCTTCCTGGAAGCGGCCCTGAGCCTGGAGGGGGTGGCCGACGGCGGGCAGCGCCGCGCGCGGCTTGAACAGCGTTTTCGGGTGACGAACACGCAGGA
>JBEIQK010000143.1:0-11024 GCA_040376505.1 Alphaproteobacteria bacterium
AGTTCATGCGGGTGTCCTGGCCCGCGCTGAACTGGAACATGCAGCTGTCGTCGGTGTAGTCCATGAAGTTGGTGGTGGGGTCGTTGCCGGCGTCAGAGCGGCAGGAGTCCTTGGTGGGGCAGCCGTAGTTGGCCGAGCGCTCGGCGGGGGTGTCGGTGACGTAGTCGCCGTTGGTGGCGGCGTTTTTGCAGGCGCCCTGGAAGGTGTGGTACAGGCCCATCCAGTGGCCCACCTCGTGGGTGGCGGTGTCGCCGAGGTTGTAGGGGGTTGCGGTGCCGCCGGGCAGCGATTGGGTGAGCAGCACCACGCCGTCATCCCAGGTGCGGCCGGCGTAGCTGGAGGGGAAGGTGGCCCAGCCCAGCAGGCCGCTGCCGAGGTTGGCGCTGTAGATGTTCAAGTCGTCGGCGGTGCCCTGGCGCAGGGCCTGCTTCATGTTCTTTTCGTTGGTGCTGCCGTAGGCCACCGTGTACCAGGAGTTGTTGGCGGTGTTGTCGACGCTGACGAGGTTGAAGGTGAAGCCCGTGGTGGCGTAGGCGGCGTTGAGCACGGCGATCTGGCTGTTGATCGCGGTGGTGCTGGCGCCGCCGTTGCCGCTGCTGTCGGTGATGTTGTGCCAGTAGACGTTCACCGTGATGGCGGCGGGCGGCGGCGCAGAGAGGAAGGCGGGCATCGACTGGTGGGCCAGCTCGATGCGCTCGACCTCGGAGGGGTCGAGGTAGAAGCCGCAGTGGTCGACGCGGGTGAACTCGGCGGGCTCATCGCCGCAGGTCGCCTCGTCGCTGTCTTCGCACTCGCCATAGCCTTGGGCGCCCAGCGTGGGGTCGGTGAACTCGGCGGCGGTGTCGTCGCCCTCCTTGTCGCCGCAGGCGGCGAGGAAGGGGAGGACGAGGAGCGAGGCGAAGAGAGAGCGGGTCATGGAGTCTCCGGAGGACGGACGGCAGGGTCCCGAGTCAACCTACCGGGGATCTTTGTCACGCGACTGTGAACTTGTGTGCGGCCCGCTTGCATCTGTAATGAAGCTGTCAATCACGTCACTTTGTGTCATTGGATTGCAGATCGTGTTTTGTTCAGGCGGCCTGGGTCTCGCCATGGGCCGGCTGCGGGAGGGGCCCCGGCAGCTCGACCAGGAAGCGGGCCCCGCCATGGGGCAGGTTCTCGGCGTGGACGGTGCCGCCGTGCTCGCGCACGAGTCGGGAGACGATGGCGAGGCCCAAGCCGTGCCCCGGCTGGTGGCCGGGGGCCTGGTAGCCGCGATCGAAGATGCGGCCGAGCTCCTCGGCGGGGATGCCGCGGCCCTGATCGCTCACCGAGATACGAACCAGGGTGCGATCGCGCCAGCCCTGCACGATCACGGCTCCGCCGGGGGGGCTGTATTTGAGCGCGTTTCCGACGAGGTTGCGCAGCACGCGCACGAGGTCTTCGGGCCGGCCGCGCACCTGCAGATCGGGCTCCACGTCGAGCACCAGGGAGAGGCCGCGGCTGCGGGCCTCGCGCTCCAGCACCCGACCCTGCTCGGTGAGCAGGGTGCCCAGATCGAGGGACTGGGCCTCGCGGGCGCCGTTTTGGATGATTCCGTCGGCCAGATCGATCGCCCGGGTGCCCAGGGTGTACAGATCTCGCACCGCCTCGCGGGTCTCCTGGCTGAGGGGCCCGGTGCGCAGCAGGTCGCGGGCGATGGTGATGACACCGGCCACCGGCGACTTGAGGTCATGGGCCAGCTCGGCGTTGCGCTCGGCCTGCTGGGCGAGGTCCTCGAGGTGCCGGGCGTTGACGATGGCGATGGCGGCGTGGGCGGCGAGGGCCTGCATGAAGCGGGCCGACTCGGAGAGCTGCTTTTCGTTGACCCGCCCGCTGTCGATGTAGATGGCGCCCAGCACCTCGGCCCCTTCGATCAGGGGCACACACATCGCACAGCGCAGCTTCATCTCCATCACGCTGACCGCGGCGCGCAGATCGCCGCGCTCGCCGAGGTCGGCGGCGATCACCTCGGCCCGCTGTTCGAGGGCGCGGCGGACGATCGAGCTGCTGGGCTGGCCGGCCTCTACGCCGTCGCGGGTGACGGCGGCGATCACCTCGAGCTCCTCGCCCTTGAGGCGCACGACGAAGGCGCGGTCGCTCTGCAGCAGGTCGAGGGCGGCCTCGGCGATGGTGTGCAGCAGGCGGCCCAGGTTGCGCTCGCGGTTCACCGAGACGACGAGGTGCAGCAGGTGGGTGAGGCGCTGATCGCCGGAGTCGGCGCCCCGGCGGCCCGCGACCCGGCGCAGCAGGTGGGTGGCCCGGCTGCGCAGGGGGATGTGGTTGACCTCGGCGGCGTAGTAGGCGACCCGGTCGGCCTCGATCTGGGCCTCGCGCACCCGGCCGGACTCCAGCAGGGCCTCGGCCCAAAGCACACGCACCTCGGCGAGATCAGCGCTGGCGCCGCTCTCCTTGAGGCTGCGCATCGACTCGGAGAGCGCACCCTCCAGCTCGCCGAGCAGGCCGTCGCGGGCCTGGGCGATGGCGCACAGCGCCCGGGCGCGGCCGAGGTCGGCGGGGCTGCCGTGGGCGCGAGCGAGGGCCAGGGCGCGCTCGCACAGCTCGTTGGCCTCGCCGCTGTAGCGCAGCAGGGCGACGTTGGCCCGGCGGCGGGCCAGCTCCACCCGCTCGCCGTCGAGGGTGTGGGCCTGGGCGAGGTCGCTGGCGAGGCCAAACCAGCGGTCGGCCCCGCTGTAGTCGCCCTGCACCACGCAGAGATCGCCGAGGTTGCCGGCGCTCATGGCCTGCAGCTCGGGGTGACCGAGGCGGGCGGCCTCGGCCACGGCCCATTCGCCCACCTGCCGGCTGCGCTCGACCCGGTTGGACTCGCAGTAGCCGACGCACAGGTTGTTGCTGACCTGGATCTGCTCGACGCGGGCGCCCAACTGCTCAAAGAGCAGCAGGGCCGACTCCCAGCGCTCAAGCGCCTTGCCGCGGTCGCTCGCCTTGTAGCTGGCGATGCCGGCGTTGTTCATGTTGCGGGCGCGATCGAGCAGGGAGAGGCCCGAGCCCGGAGCGGCGGCGCGCTCCAGCACCTCGGCGGCCTCCTGGTAGCGGCCGTCGTGCCAGAGCAGGCGGCCGCGCATGCCGAGGAGCAGGGCGTGGCTGGGGCGGCCGGCCCCCAACTCGGAGGGCACCCGGTCGATGGCGCGGATGGCGCCGGCCAGATCGCCGGTCTTGTGCAAGGCCTGGGCGGCGATGCCGCGTAGGGTGAGCCAGTGGTCGAGCTCGTCGGCCTGCCGGGCGCTGGGGTGGGGGCCGGCCTGCTCGGTCACGCGCAGGGCCTCGGCGTAGCGGCCGAAGCGGAAGTGGGTGCGGGCCTCCACCACCAGCAGCTCCAGGGGCTGGGGGCGTCCGCTGAGCAGGGCCCGGGCCTGGGCGAGGCGCTGGAGGATGTCCTCTTCGGGGCGGTTGAGATCGCCCATCACGGCGGTGACGCCGATCAGCAGCTCGGCCTGATCGGGCCCGGGGCGGTGGCGCTGCAGCCAGGCCTCGGCCTCGGCGAGGGCCTGGGCGCTGAGGCCGGCCCGCCACTGGGCGCGCAGGCGCTGGTTGGCCAGGGCGGGGCCGGGCTGCTGCTCCCACAGGGCGTCGGCGAGGCGCGCGGCCTCGGCGGCATCTTCGAGGAGGGTGGCGCGCACGAGGTCGGCGCCGTGGGTGGCGATGAGGTCGACCGCGCCGGCGCCGATCAGGCTCCAGCCCAGCCGGCTTGGCGAAGGGGAGGGGGTAGCGGCCTCCAGGGCGTAGAGGCGGCGGTGGACGGCCTGGGGCTCGCGCAGCTCCTGGGCGAGGCGGCGGGCGAGGCTGGCGGTGGCGATGCGGTGCCGCTCGCCTTCGGCGCGGGTGATGCTGGCGGCGCGCAGCTCGCGGGTGTGGGCCAGGATCACCTCGCCGGGCAGGGCACAGGCCTGGGCCAGCTCTTCAACCGACAGCGGCCGGCCGGCCAGGGCCAGCACGCCGGCGGTGCGGGTGGCGGCGGGGCTGAGGATGAGCTCGAGCTCCCCGCGGGGAAGGCCCAGGGCGACGAGGCGCTCCAGGGCGGCGAGATCGACGACCCAGCGCCGCGCCCGGCAGACGATGGCCTCGCCGCGCAGGGCCCAAAGCAGCAGGCGGCACAGCTCAGCGGGCTGGCCGCCGGAGAGGCCCACGAGGCGCGGCAGCACGGTCTGGACGTCGCCGACGGCGCCGAGCATCCCTTGCATCAGGGCCAGGAGCTCGGCCTCTCCCCAAAGCGGCAGCACCAGCGGGGCGCCCAGGAGCTCGGGCGGGGCTTGACCGGCGACGGCGAGGTCGAAGCGGCCGCGGCGGGCCAGGGTGAGGAGCAGGCCGAGGCCGCCGACGTCGAGGGCGTCGACGTCATCGACGATCACGGTGAGGCGGTCGGCGGCGCGGCCTTCGAGCAGGGTGGCGGCGGCCTCGGCGCGATCGGTGGGATCGGGATCGAGGGGCAGCGGCAGCGGCTCGCCAGGAAGGTTGGGGTCGGCCAGGGCGAGGCGGACGCTCTCCCAGGGGGCGGTGTGGGCGGCGAGGCGCAGGCTGCTGCGGCCGCGGGCGCCGAGCTCCAGGGCGATGCGGTCGAGCTGGTGGGTGGCGCCGGTGCCGGGGGCGGCCTGGATCACCAGCGTGCCGCCGCGCTCCGGCCAGGGCTCGATGGCGGCGTCGACGCCGGGCAGGGGGATGTGGGTGGCGGCGAGGCGGCGCTCCAGCACGAGGGGGCTCGGCCGGGGGACCCGGTTGCCCTGCAGGGCGAGATCGTCGGCCAGCGCGGCGGCGTCGGGGCGCTGGCTGGGGTCGATGGCCAACATCCGGCCGAGCAGCTCGGCGGCCCAGGGGCTGGCCCGGGTGATCGAGACCGTCTGGCTGGCCCGCTGCAGCAGCGAGGCGCTTGTACCCTGGTCCTCCCAGGGGATCTGCCCGTGGAGCATCTCGTAGAGGATGATGCCGAGCGCGTAGACGTCGGCCTTGGCGCTGGGCGGGCCGCCGGAGAGGCGCTCGGGGCTGGCGTAGCGCAGGGTGCCGCCCTGGGCCGAGCCGGCCAGGCCGAAGTCGATGAGGGAGACGATGCCCTCGGCGATCGAGCCGACGATGATGTTGTCGGGCTTGATGTCGCCGTGGGCGAGGCCGGCGTCGTGCACCACCGCCAGGGCGTCGGCGAGGATCGTGGTGATGGCGAGGGCGCGGGCCTCGGGGGCCGGGCCGGCCCGCAGCAGGCGCGCCAGCGGCCGGCCTTCGGCCTGCTCCATGGCGATGAAGGGCACGGGCAGCGCGGCGGCGTCGAGGACCATCGGTACGGCGGGGTGGCAGATGCGGGCCAGCGCCCGCAGCTCCTGGCCGGGGGCCTCGGTCAGCATCTTCAGCACGCCCTGACGCCCGTCATCGCGTTGGGCGGTCCAGACGAGGCCGAAGGCGCCGGCGCCGATGGGTGATTGCAGGGTCCAGCGACTGATCTTTCCGCCGGCGGCGACGTTGACGTTCATCCCCAGGCCTCCTCGATGAGCGGCTCATCGGAGTGCTGGGCCTCGATCTGAAGGATCCGTTCCTTCAGGGCGAGGAAGAGGTTGACGAGGCGGTTGTCGAGGTGCTTGCCGGCCATCTCCTGGAGCATGGCCTCGCTGGCCTCGTGGCTGAAGGCCGGCTTGTAGCAGCGCTTGGTGCGCAGGGCGTCGAAGACGTCGACCACGGCGACGATGCGGGCTTCGAGCGGGATCGCTTCGCCGCGCAGGCCGCGGGGGTAGCCGGTGCCGTCGAACTTCTCGTGGTGGCAGAGCGGGATGTTGCAGGCCATGTCGGGCAGGCCGGCGCTGCGCAGCAGCTCGGCGCCGATCAGGGTGTGGGTCTTCATCTCCTCGAACTCGTCGGCGGTGAGCTTGCCGGGCTTCTTCAGGATGCTGTCGCGGATGCCCACCTTGCCCACATCGTGCAGGCCGGCGTAGCGGTGCAGCTTCTCGACGAAGTCGGGCGTGCAGCCGGCGGCCTCGGCGAGCAGGGCGGCGTAGCTCGACACCCGGCGGATGTGGTTGCCGGTGTCGGAGTCGTTGTAGCTGTTGGCCTTCTCCAGGGTGGCGACGAGGCCGATGGTGAGCTGCTCCAGCTCGCGGGTGCGAACCTCGAGCTTGCGCACGGCCTCGTCGCGCTGGATGCTGACCTCGACGAGGTTGTCGGCCAGATCGGACTTGCGGGCCTGGGCGCGCAGGCGGGCGACCAGCTCCTCGGGGTCGACGGGCTTGACGATGAAGTCGTCGGCGCCCACCTGCAGCAGGCGGATCTTGGTGGAGCGGGTCTCATCGGCGGTGAGCACCAGGATGGGGCGATCGGCCATCTCGGGCAGCTTGCGCAGGGCCTCGATCAGGGCGGGGCCGCCCATGCGCGGCATGTGGACGTCGGTCACCACGATGTCGGGCAAGCGGTGACGCACCTCGCCCAAGGCGTGCAGGCCGTCGGTGGCCGAGGAGACCTCAAAGCCTGCACGCACCAGGAGGTTCTGCAGTCGCCGCAGCAGGATTTCATCATCGTCGACGAGCAGCACATGGGGCGGTCGCATGGGGATCTCCAAGCCGGTCCAGAATCCTGTTGGGCAACGGAAGATGGACCCGGTTGCATGAGGGGCCGACCCCCCCGCTGGCCGTTTTGGGGGCGGGGTGCTACCCGCAGAGGGCGGCGTGGAGGTGCATGTGGCGGAGGATCAACCGAAAAATGCACGGCAAGGGCGGGTTTTAGGGTGGTTGAACCCCAATGGCCCCCGGCGCTGGGGCACCAGCCCCGATGACTTCAGCGAAGCGGCGGCCGTGGAGACCGTGCGGCGGGCCGGCGCCCTCTTCGGAGAGGGGCGCTACTTCGGCGTCGACATGCAGGGCTGGGAGCACCTGCCCGCTTCGCCGGTGCTCTTTGTGGCCAACCACAGCGGCGGCACCACGATCCCCGACATGTGGGGCCTGATGGTGGGCTGGTACACGCGCTTTCCCAAGGGCCGCCCCCTGCACGCCCTGGCCCACGAGATGGTGCTGGCCACCGAGGTCACCGGGGCCTACTTCTCGGAGCGCGGCTGCGTGAGCGCCAACCGCGAGCAAGGCCTCGCGGTGCTGGCTGAGTGGAAGCGCGATCTGCTGGTGATGCCCGGCGGTGACCTCGACACCTGGCGGCCCTGGAAGGACCGCTACAAGGTGCAGTTCGCCGGGCGCAAGGGCTACGCCTGGCTGGCGCTCAAGGCGGGCGTGCCGATCGTGCCGATCGCCCATGCCGGGGCCCACAGCACGCTGGTGGTGCTCAGCGATGGGCAGAAGATCGCCAAGGCCTTCAAGCTGCCCGAGCTCTTTCGGGCCTCGATCTGGCCGGTGCACCTCTCGCTGCCCTGGGGGCTCGCGGTGGGGCCGCTGCCGCACCTGCCGCTGCCGGCCCACCTGCGCTACCGCTTCGGGCCGCCGATCGCGCCGACCGAGGTGGTGGCCCCCGGCGAGGACCCAAGCCCGGAGGCGATCCTCGCCCTCGACGAGGCCGTGCGGGCCCAGATGCAGCGCCAGCTCGACGCGCTGCGCGAGGAGTCTTCGCGGGTGAGCCGGCTCGCGCGGTTGGCGTCGCGGGCCCGGCGGGGCGCGTGACACGCCGCCTCGGCTTCTTCGGCGGGGTCGGCCTGATCTGCTTTTTTGCGCTGATCGTCGCGCGTCAGGTTCAAGACTCGGCCTGGGTGCCCCGGGGCTCGGACTGGGACTCCTGGTACCTCTCGGCGCTGTGGTGGGGCCATGAGGTGCCCTACCCCGGCAACCGCTGGCCCTTCTACGGCGCCGTCACGGCGCTGGTTCCGGCGGTGGGCCCCCTGCATCTGCGCGGCGCGCTGGTGAGCATGGCGGCGATGGCGCTGGTGGCGGCCTCCCTGGGGCAGCTCCTTCGGCGGCTCGCCGGGCCCGCGGCCGGGGTGGCGACGGCGGCCCTCACGCTCCTGTGGCCCTTTTCGGCCGAGCTGGTCAACTGGCTGTCGGGCTACCCGCTGTGGGCCGCCTGCGGCATCGGCGGCGCTGTGGCCCTGGGCGAGGCGGTGACCCAGCGGCGGCGCGCCCTTTGGGCCTGGGCTGGCCTGGGGGCGGCCGGCTACCTCGCGGTGATGGGCTCTGGCCTCGCGGGTGGGGCCTTCCTGCTGGGCTTCGGCGGGCTGTGCGCGCTGGGTCAGGGCGCCGGGCGCCGGATGAGCGCGCTGGTGGCCTTCTTTGGGCCGGTGGCCCTCCTGGGCTACGCCACCGCCTTCTTTCCCGAGCCGCTCACCTCCTTCGACAAGCAGATCGTCATGCCCGAGGAGGCCAGCGTCGACAGCGTGCGCATCGACGCGGCGGTGGCGATGCCCGAGGCCGAGCTGGCCCAGGGCTACGTCTTTGGCCAGCGCATGGGCCCCCAGACCCTGGCCCGCACCGTGTCGCTGGCCCGCACGATGACCGCCGATCCGGCGCGGGTGGCGGCGCGGCAGACGCGCTCGCTCGGCATCCTGCGCGAGGCCTTTCCGGCCCTTCACGCCGGGCACCTGCGCTGGATGGCGGCCGGCGTGGGGCTCTGTGGCCTTGGGCTCCTGGGAACGGCCCTGCTCTCGGGCGCCCGCCGTCGGCGCGCGATCGGCACCCTGGTGGGCCTGCTCGGCGTGTTGGGCGTGGCCGCCAGCGTCTTGCCGGCCCTCGACAGCAACCTGAACCTGCGCTTTCTGGCCCCCGCCCTCGTGGTGGTGCCGGCGCTGCTCATGCTGCCCCTGGCCGCCCTGCTGAGCCCCTTGCCGGGCCTGCGCCACGCCACGCTGCTGGCCGTGCCTTTGGCGCTCTGGCCGCTGACGGCGCTGGCGCCGAGCCCCTTCTCGGGCCATGCGGCCCTGCACCCCTTCGTGCTGGGCGGCGGCGCCGACCTCGACGCCACCATCAGCTATGCCCTCGCCCAGGGCTACGCCGACGCCATCGTCGACGTCCACGACCCGATGCGCGGCGGCATCTTCGCCCTCGAGAGCGGCGGCGGCAGCTTCCTCGACCCCCAGGGCCCCCTCGCGGGCCAGGCCGACCCGCGCCACCATGTGCTGTTCTGGCTCCGCGGGGTGGAGGCCCATCAGCTCCGCCTGGGGCAGCCCGCCGACGGGCTGGAGGCCCTCGCCGAGGATGAAGGCGCCCGGGGGCGCGTTGTGCTCGAAGCCTGGAACCTGCGGACGCCTCCCTTCGGCAGTGTGGTGCTCCTCAGCCCCAACGCGGAGGCTGTGCGTTAGCCAGGGGCAGCGCTGGAGGAGCGATGCGGATTTCACTGTTGTTGGCGTTGACCGGCTGTATCGACCTCGCAACCGACAAGGGCGGGGGCGGGGAGACCACCGAAGAGGCCGATGGGGCCAGGATTAGCAACCAGACCCTCACCTCAGACAGCGACGGCCTCGTCTCGGTCTCGGTGGACGTGGCCTCGGGCGAGGGCGCCCTGCTGGTGACGGCGGAGCGCTCCACCGGCCTGCTCTCGCTGGAGTACATCACCAGCCCCGAGGGCGACCGGGTGCTCTTCTGGGAGGACTGGTACGAGTCGGCCGAGAGCCTCACCGAGGCGGTCTTCCCCGACGCCTCTGACACCGTGGTGAACTACCCCATCCGCGCCGAAGACCCCGCACTCACCCCCGGCGTTTGGACCGTGGTGATCGGCGTTCTCAACGGCAGCTACAACTACCAGCCGGGCAAGGAGGTCGACGTCACCACCGTGGTGAAGGGCGACCGCGACTTTGACACCGGCGCCATGTCGGTCACCTTGGTCTACGCCGACGGCCTCGCCGAAGACAGCGATGTGGTCGAAGGCACCGACGCCGCCATCGAGCGCTGGCGCGAGATCTACGCCGCGTATGGCATCGAGCTCACGGTCAACTCGGTCTCCTCCTCCCTCGACACCGACCTCTCCATGCCCGGCTTCGGCCCCGGCATTGACACGGCCGCCGAGCTCGGCACCACCACCGATGTCACCGTGATCATCGGCGAGGAGATCGAGGGCAGCCAGGACTACTACGGCGTCGCCGGCAGCATCCCCGGCACCCTGGGCGTCACCGACCGCGCCGCGGTGGTGATCTCCTGGCTGGCCAACGCCGGCGGCGACGGCCGCTTCAGCGCCGACGACATCCGCCTTTACGGCGAGACCCTCGCCCACGAGGTCGGCCACTACGCCGGCCTCTACCACCCGGTGGAGATGAGCTGGGACTACTGGGACGCCCTGTCGGACACCGACCGCTGCCGCAGCACCAACGACTGCGAGAACGAGCTGGGCGACAACCTGATGTTCCCCTACCCCGTCTGTGGCCGCACCTCCTGCACGCCGCAGGATGTGCTCTCCGATGAACAGGTGGGCGTGGCCCATCGTTACACCGGCACCCTGTAGGAGCCGCCCATGATCGCCCTTGTCGCTGCCCTCCTTGTCGCAGGCGCCCGCGCGGAGTCCCCCGCCGTGGAGGGCGCCGAGCTGGCCATCCCCGAGCCCTCGGCCACCCAGGCTGCGCTCATCACCGCGCTGTCGCCCCGCGACGGCGGCGCCCCCTGCGCCTCGCTCGGCGGGCTCTCGCCCAAGCCGGTGGAGGACCTGACCTGGGTGGCGGTGAACATCACCATGCCGCCCTGGGTGGGCATGCGGGCCGCCGAGTGCCTGATCAGCGACCACCACGCCGCCGCCCTGCCCACCCTGCGCACCTGGGTCACCGACCCCCAACTCGAGGGCTTTGGCATCCTGGTGCTCACCAAGCTCGACGCGCTGCCCCTGGCCACCGCCAAGGAGCTGGCGACCTTGGCGCTCGCCCAGGGCCCCGATGTGGAGAAGGCGCGCAAGCGCATCGCGCGGTCGAAGGTGCCGGAGATTCAGGCGCTGTCGGGGCTTCCGGCGAAGTAGGGGAAAAGTTTGGGGTCGTGCTTGACGGGCCCTGAGGGGGCGTTAAACAGGCGGCGTCTTCCCGCTTAGCTCAGTTGGTCAGAGCAACGGACTGTTAATCCGTGGGTCCCCTGTTCAAGTCAGGGAGCGGGAGCCATCCCAGACGACCC
>JBEIQK010000617.1:0-4061 GCA_040376505.1 Alphaproteobacteria bacterium
CAGCAGGCCCCAACAGGAGAGGCTGCGCAGGGTCGAGCGCCGAAGGTCGGGGGCGGGGCTGGCGAGGCCCTGCACCAGGGGTGCCAGGGCCACCGCTCCGCAGAGCGCAAAGGCCCCCACGCTGAGGATCAGCTCCAGGCCGCTGCCTTCGGGCATCCCCAATGCGAGGGCGCCGAGGCCCAGCGCCCCCAGCCCGAGGCTCAGCCCGGGGCGGAGGCCCACGAGGAGGGCGATCGGGCTCGCCGCCAGGGCGAGGCGCGCCAGCACGCCCAACCCGCGCCCCTCCAGGCTGCCCCTCGCGATCTCATCGGCCCGCTGCAGCACATAGAGGAGGTGGACACGCCCGTACACGAAGAAGAGCCACAGCTCCACGCCGAGGAAGAGTCCCAGGGCACAGGCCCAGAAGACCCGCCCGCGGCCCAGCGCCTGGCGCTCCTGGGCAAAGAAGAGCAGGGCCGGAGCCACCAGCAGGGCGGGGTACTTCGTCGCCGCCGCCGCCCCCAGCGCGATCCCGCCCATCGCCTGCCAGCGCAGGGAGAAGCCGCCTACGCTGTCGACCGCCTCGACGAAGGCGACGAAGGCGAAGGTGGACAAGGCCGTGACCATCAAGTCGGGCATCAGGCCGCGCTGCACCCCCAGGATCACGATGGGAGCGGCACAGTAGGCGCCCACCGCCAGCCAGGGCCGGCTCAGGCAGCGCTCGGCGAGGCGGCCGACCGACCAGCCCAGCAAGGCCGCCCAGGGCAGGGCCATCGCCACCTTGATCGCCGCCACCGCGCCGGGCGCAAACTGGGCGGCGCGACCCCAAAGGTGAGCCCAGAGCAGAAAGAGCGGCGGGTGAGCGTAGACGAAGGCGTCGGGCTCGGGCACCGCGCCATAGGGCTGCCAGGGCCGGCTCCAGTCATAGGGCCGCGCGGGATCGAGCTGCCGCGCGATGTCGAGGTAGCTCTCCTCGTCGAGCACGGGGACTCCCGCGCTCAGCAGCAGGGCCACCAGGGCCAGGGCGAAGGCGAGCCCCAGCCGCGGGTGAGAGGCGATCGAGCGGGCCATCCCTAGACGGGGACTGCGAACGCCCGAAGCGCCTCGTTGAGCGAGGTCTTCTCGTCGGTGCTCTCGCGGCGCTGCCCGATGATGAGGGCGCAGGGCACGCCATACTCACCGGCCGGAAAGCGCTTGATGCGGGTGCCTGGGATCACCACGCTGCGCGGCGGAACGGCGCCCTTCCACACGCGCTCTTCGGGGCCGGTGACGTCGACGATCGGCGTGCTCGCCGTGAGGACCACATTGGCCCCCAGCACGGCCTGCCGCCCGACGCGCACGCCTTCCACCACGATGGCCCGAGAGCCGATGAAGGCGCCGTCTTCGATGATCACCGGTCGGGCGCCCGGGGGCTCCAGCACGCCGCCGATGCCCACGCCGCCGGACAGGTGCACGCCGCGCCCGATCTGGGCGCAGGAGCCGACGGTGGCCCAGGTGTCGACCATCGTGCCGGCGCCGACATAGGCGCCGATGTTGACGTAGCCGGGCATCACGATGCAGCCGGGCTCGAGGAAGGCGCCGTAGCGCACCGCACCCGGGGGCACGAGGCGCAGGCCCTGGGCGGCGAGGCCGGTCTTGAGCGGGATCTTGTCGTGGTACTCGTAGGGCCCGATCTCCACCACCTGCATCGCCGACTGGCGAAAGAAGTGCAGGATCGCGGTCTTCGCCCAGGCGTTGACGGTCCACTCCCCGTCGGGATCGACGGGGGGCGAGGCCACCCGCAGCCGCCCCGCGTCGAGGGCAGCGAGGATGGCCGCCACCACGGCAGGATCGGCGCCGCCCCCTTCGATGTGGGCCTGCAAGGCCGCGAGGTCGCTCACAGGATCGCCCTCCAGGCCGCCACGGCGGCCTCACACTGGGACACGCTGGGCACCAGGGCGAGGCGGAGGAAGCCCTTGCCGCCGCCGCCGACGGCGAACATCGGCCCGGGGGTGGCCACGATGCCGGCGTCGAGCAGGCGCAGGGCGTAGGCCTCATCGGTGAAGCCCGCCGGGGTGCGAATCCACAGGTAGATGGTCGCCTCCGACCCCACCACCTCGATGCCGACCTCGCGGAAGAAGGCCATCATCACAGCCTTCTTGGCGGCGAAGATGGAGCGGCGCTCGGCGACGTGGGCATCGTCATCCCAGGCGACGATCGAGGCGGCGTTGACGAAGTCCTGGGGCACGAGGCCGGGGTTGGCGCGCAGCGACTTGAGCCGGCCCATGATGTCGGCGTCGCCAGCCAGGAAGCCGGCGCGGTACCCGGTCATGCCCGAGCGCTTGGACAGCGAGTGCAAGGCCACCACACCCTGGGTGCTCACCTCGAGGACGGAGTGGGGCACGACGTCCTGGTAGATGTCGGCGTAGGTCTCGTCGGAGAGCAGCAGGATGTCGTACTGCTGGCAGACCTCCACGGTGCGCTCGAGATCGCGGAGCGAGGTGATGGCGCCCGAGGGGTTGTGGGGGCTGTTGATCCACATCATCCGGGTCTGGCGCAGCACGGCAGGGTCGAGCAGCCAGGGGCGGAAGACGTGGTCGCCGTCGAGCACAACGGGGTGGGGCGTGCCGTAAGCGAAGAGGGCGCCGCGCTCGTAGGCCGGGTAGCCGGGGTCGGGGAAGACCACGAGCTTGTCTTCGGCGAAGGGGTCGATCACGAGCTGGGGGGTGTGAAAGACCGCCTCTTTGCTGCCCGAGGTGGGCAGGATCTGCGTCTCGGGGTCGACCGTGACCCCAAAGCGCCGCTTCAGGTACCGCGCGATGGCGGCCCGCACCGGCAGCTTGCCGGCCACGCTCGGGTAGGGGCAGGAGGGAGTCACGGCCTCGATCAGCGCCGTGCGAACGAAGCTGGGCGCAGGCTCGACGGGGTCTCCCGTGCCGAAGTCGTAGACCGGGCGGCCCGCGGCGACGAGGGCCGCCTTGCGCCGGTCCAGTTCGACGATGGGGTAGGTCGGAAGCGATGTGACAAGAGGGTTGAGGCGAGGCATCGGCGCGGCTTAACCTTGCTCGACCATGCCGCACCTCTTCGAAACTGCCCCCTCGCTCCCCGCCGAGACCTTCGACCGGCTGATCCACCTCCGCCGCGCCCTGCATCGGTACCCCGAGCTGGCCTGGCAAGAGCAGCGCACGGCCGTCACCATCGCGGCCAGCCTGCGCGAGTTGGGCCTGGAGCCGCGCCCAATCGCCGAGACCGGGCTGGTGGTGGATCTGCCCGGCGAGGTGGAGGGGCCGATCATCGCCCTGCGGGCCGACACCGACGCCCTGCCCATCCACGAGCAGACGGGCTTGCCCTTCGCCTCCAGCCGGCCGGGGATCATGCATGCCTGCGGCCACGATGGGCACAGCGCCATGCTCGTTGGGGCGGCGGCCCTGCTGTGCACCCGGCGGCGTCGGCTGCCGGTGCGCCTCTTCTGGCAGCCGGCCGAGGAGTTGGGCGGCGGCGCCGAGGCCCTGATCGCCGAGGGGGTGCTCGATGGGGTCGGCCTCGTCTTTGGCGGGCACATCGATCCGGCCTTCCCCACCGGTGAGCTGATCGTCACCGACGGCACCGTCAACGCCAGCACCGACACCCTGCGCGTGGTGGTGAAGGGCCAGCGGGCCCACGCCGCCCGGCCGCACCAGGGGGTCGACGCCATCCTCGCCGCCGCGGCGATCGTCACCGCGGCCCAGAGCATCGTCGCCCGCGAGTTGGGGCCGGGAGAGCCGGCGGTGCTGACCTTTGGGACCTTTCACGCGGGCGACGCCGCCAACGTGCTGGCGGGAGAGGCGGTGCTGGAAGGGACGGCGCGGGCCTACTCCCCGGCGGTGCGGGCCCGGCTGCACGCGGCCCTGGCGCGTCTGGCGGCGGGGGTGGCCGCGGCCCATGGGGCCAGCGCCATGGTGGAGGTGCTGTCCGCGACCCCGGCGGTGATCAACGCGCCGGGGCCCACCGCCATCGCCCGCCGGGCCGCCATCGCGGTGGTGGGGGCCGAGCGGGTGAAGCCCCTGCCGGGGCCCAACATGGGGGGCGAGGACTTCGCGGCCTACCTGGAGCGGGTGCCGGGG
>JBEIQK010000772.1:0-3112 GCA_040376505.1 Alphaproteobacteria bacterium
CCGCCTTCATCTGCTCCAGCTGCGCCGGCGAGAGGTCGACCTGATCATGGATGAGCAAGAACTTGAGCCGCTGCTTGGCGGTGTCCTTGCTGCCCGGCGCCGCTCCCTGGGTGCGCCCGAAGATCCGTGAAATGAACTCGATCATCAGGCCACCTCCCGAGCCGACAGGCCCATCAACTTCTTGAGGGTCGACCAGAAGCCCGTGTTCACCGGGAACTCGAGCATGGGGACATCCGGCTCGCCCTTCAGGCGGCGGCCGATGCGCCGGTAGGCCTCGCCCACCAGGCTCTTCTCATCCAAGACCACCGGGGCGCCGCGGTTGGCGCTGATGATGATCTCCTCGTGATCCGGCACGATCCCGAGCAGGGGGATCGAGAGGATCTCCAGGATGTCCTCTTTGTTCATCATGTCGCCGCTGGCCACCATCCGGGGGCGGTAGCGGTTGATGATGAGCTGCGGCTCGGGCAGCTCGGCCGCCTCGACCATGCCGATGATGCGGTCGGCGTCGCGGATGGCGCTGACCTCCGGCGTGGTGACGATGATGGCCTTGTCGGCGCCCGCCACCGCGTTCTTGAAGCCCTGCTCGATGCCAGCCGGGCAGTCGACGATGACGTAGTCATAGCCCTCGGCCTTGATCTGGTTCACCAGCTCGCGCATCTGGGCCGGCGTGACCGCGTTCTTGTCGCGGGTCTGGGCGGCGGGCAGCAGGAAGAGGTTCTCCACGCGCTTGTCGCGGATCAAGGCCTGCTTGAGGCGGCACTCGCCCTCAATGACGTGAACCAGATCGTAGACGATCCGGTTCTCCAGCCCGAGGATGACGTCGAGGTTGCGCAGACCGATGTCTGCGTCAACCACCGCAACCTTGGAGCCGTTGAGGGCCAGGGCCATGCCCAGGTTTGCGGTCGTCGTGGTCTTGCCGACGCCACCCTTTCCCGAGGTGACGACGATACATTCAGCCATGGTTGGTCTCCGTCTGGGGGGAGCGCCCAGGAGCAGACAGGGAGGAGGATTGAGGGAAGGAGCCCGCCCGTGAAGGCGGGGCGAGGAGGCCTCCGCTAGCCAGGGATGCGGCCGCGGTAGTCTTCGAGGACGATGGTGCCGTCGCGCACAACGGCGATCTCGGGAGAGAAGGCCGGCTTGGCCGACTTGTCAGACTTGAACAGAGAGAGCAGGCCGCCGGACTCGGCGCGCACCTTTTCGGGCGGGTAGCCGATCTTCTTGCCGATGCGCAGTTGGGTCGGCCGCAGCTCGAAGGCCATGATCACGGCGGACTCATCTTGGGGCGCGCCCGCGTGGGCGATGCCGCGCAAGGAGCCCAGCACCAGGATGCTGCCGCCGGCCTCGATGTGGGCGCCACTGTTCACGTCGCCGTAGATGATGATGTCGCCCGGAAAGCGGACATTGGTGCCCGAGCGGATGGTGTGGTCGAGGGTCAAGGCCTTGCGCCCGCCTTCCACGCCAAGCTCGGCGGCCCGCGGCGGAGACACCGGCGGCGCCTCGATCTTCGGGGCCTCCACCTTGGCGGATTCGGCCTTGGGCGCCTCGATCGGCGCTGCCTTGGCCGGCGGGTCGCCCGGCTCGGGCCGGAAATAGACCCGCATCTTCAGCTCTTGCTCGGCGTAGCGGTGAAAGCTCCGCCGGGTGCAGCACAGCCCCATCGTCACCACGCCGAACTCGTCGCGCAGCAGGTGAACAAGCCTTCGCAGGTCAAAGAGCTCCCAGTTGCGGTCGCCAAAGTCGAGGCGCACCGCCTTGCCCTGCAGGGGGTTCTTCCAGTCGGCGTCGCCGATGCGCTCATGGGGCGCCATCAGCTCGCGAACGCCCTCGCGCAGCTCTTCAAAGCGCACGTCCTCGTCAAAGACCAGGACCGGCACATCTTCGTAGACGACGCGGACGATGTCCGACTCGGACACGCCCGGGGCGAGCTCGTTCATAGGGGGTCTCGACAGGGGCGACCGGGGGATGGGCGCCGCAAGACGGGAGGGAAGGCGTAGACCCACGGGGAGCGGATCTGGGAGGAGGTGTGTTCGACGGGGCCGCCGCTCACCCCCGCATCAGAACCCACCCCTCTTGCGATGTCAAGACTCAACCTCGATTCGATCCAGCGTGGAACCCGTCGCCTGCGCCGTCGGGGATCCACAGCCCCGGCCCCCGTTCGCCCCCGCGGTGCCGCTCAGGGCGTGGGGAACAACAGGGGGTCGAGGCCCTTGCGCTGGTCGAGGGCCCGCAGGTCGTCGTAGCCGCCCACATGGGTCTCCCCGACCCAGATCTGGGGCACCGTTCGGCGGCCGGTCTGGGCGACGAGGGCCTGCCGGCCGTCGTGATCGTCGGTGAGGTCGATCTCTTCGACCGTCACCTTCTTGACCTCGCGAAGAAAGCGGCTGGCCGCCACGCAGTAGGGGCAGGCCTGGGTCTTGTACATCCGAACAGGGGCGTGGGTCATAGACAGCTCCGCCAGGCCTCTACCGCGCCGATCGACCCTGTCACCGCTCAGTGGTGCTTGCCCGAGAAGCGATCCATACCGGCCAGCAGGAAGGCCGAGACCACAAAGGTCAGGTGCCCGGCCATCTGCACCCAGGCCGTGTCGCCCGAGAAGTCCTTGGACAGGTACTCCTTGAGCAGGTGGATGCTGGAGATGGCGATGATCGACGTGGCGATCTTGAGCTTGAGCCCGCTGGCGTCGACCTTGCCGAGCCAGGAGATCTCTTTGGGCGAGGCCGTGACATCGAGCTTGGAGACGCTGTTCTCGTAGCCGCTGATGATCACCATCACCACCAAGGTGGCCAGCATCGCCACGTCGACCAGCGTGAGCACGCTGATGATGAAGCCCTCTTCGGTGCTGTCGTGCAGATCGTGAAAGGTGTGCAGAAAGGCCTGAAAGAACTTGTAAACCACCATCACGAGCGCGCCGATCAGGCCGGCGAAGATGGGCGCCAGCAGCCAACGAGAGCCGACCAGCAGGTTTTCCAGGAAGGACTCGACCGCTTTCATGAGAGCTCCACCACAAAAAGGGCCGCGCAGGCCACCGCAGTTCAGGGCTGGCCGCCGACCATCGGGGGTCGCTCCGCCGCAAGGCGCGGCCGCTATCCCAGGGGGCCCGCCGGGTCCAGGC
>JBEIQK010000837.1:0-2776 GCA_040376505.1 Alphaproteobacteria bacterium
CGATGATGGTGGGGCTCGTGCTGTTGGGGCTGGCGCTGACGGGTCTGCAGGCGGTTCATTACCTTTCGCCCTTCATTTACGCGGTGTTTTAGGTGCTTTCGACGCCGAAGGTCCTTGCCAGTCGCGGGAGCACAGGGCAAGTCACCCGCGAGAACGCGCTCCGCGTGCGTCCACCCGGCAGCCCATGTCTGTCATCGAGAATCAGACCCTGCCCTGCCCCAACTGCTCGACCGAGCTGGAGGCGCCGGACTTCCTGAGCATCAACGGCGCCCGGCGCCCCGACCTGCGGGCCGCCATCCTGCAAGACACCCTCGGCCGCGGCGTCTGCGCTGCCTGCGGGCAGGGCTGGCGGGTCCCACCCTCCTTCTGCTACTTCGACGACCTGCACGGCGAGTGGATCGCCGCCGGCCCGGCCGAGGACGACGCCAACTGGCCCGAACGAGAGGCCGAGGCCCTGGCGCTCTTCTCCCGCCAGTTCGGCCCCCGCGCCCCGCGCGCCGTCGCCGAGATGGGCCGCAGCCTGCAAAAGCGCATCACCTTTGGCTGGGCGGCCCTGCGCGAAAAGTTGCTCTGCGGGCACCTGCGCATCGACGACATCAGCCTGGAGGTCACCAAGGTCCTCCTGCTGCGCGCCGAGCCCGACCTGCCGCTCAGCGACACCCTCGAGCTGCGCCTGGTCGGCGGTGACGATCAGCAGCTTCACTTCGAGTGGCGCGACACGCAGACCGAGCAGGTGGAGAGCACGCTCTCGGCCCCCCGCAGCCTGCTTGCCGACGCCCACAGCCCACCGCTCCAGCCCCTGCGCGAGCTCGTCCGCGAGGGGCTCTACGTCGACCTCAACCGCGTCCTGCTGCCCGCCGCCGACCCTGTCTGAACCCTGCCCCCTGCGGAGCGATCGATGCCCTACTCCTCCACCGTCTCCCAGCACCTCAAGGCTGGTCTGAAGCGCATCTCCGACCGGCGCGCGGGAGTGGCGGTTCACTTCCTGATTGTCCGCCCCACCGGCCCCAAGGACACCCCGCGGATGCTCTTCGGCCGCCGCGCCGATCAGGTGCTGCCCGACCCCATGAAGCGGCTCTACAAGGCCGACGCAACCATCAAGGGGGGCAACCCCCAGGCCTGGTTCAAGCTGCGCGGCGTGGCGGTGCTCGAAGACGGCGGCTGGGTGGTGCTTCCCGCCTACAAAGACAACAAGGTGCTGGACCCCACCTCCTTCAAGACCCACATGCGGGAGACCAAGATGGAGCTCCTCCGCAATGGCCTGCAGGGCGGCATCCTCGACACCTTGATCGCCGCGGCCTTTGGCAAGGCCGTCGACACCAATCGCTTCGTCGACACCACCCCCGAAGAAGAGCTGCCGCCCCCCGAGGTCGAAGAAGAGGACGCCGAGCAGCCCGACGAGGAGGAAGTCGCGCCGCCCCCGGTGGTCCCCGAGCCCGTAAACCTCCTGGCCATGGACGCGCCGCCCGACGTGGTGAGCCTCGCGGGCGTGCGCGCGCTGGTGCTCCAGTTCGCCCAGATCAACCTCCGCGATGGCTTCGCCCAACGCGCACGGGTCGAGGGCGACGCAGGCACCCGCCAGGACGCGCTCAACCGCCTCGACCAGCTCCACCGCGACCTGACCGACATCGACGAGGCCGCCCGCCGCTTTGTCGTCAGCGCACCCCTCGCCAGCCGCGAGAGCGGGATCCCGATGGCCCGCGAACTGCTGGCCCGCGTCGGCGCCGCGCTGCAGAAGGTGGAGGACGACCGCACCCACATCGCCCCGCCACTCACCGACCTCGATGGGCTCGCCGGGGTGCAGAGCGCCACGGATCGCGACGCCCGCACCCGAGCCCTGCCCTGGCTGCAGGCGCAAGCCGACCGCCTCAAGCGCATCGAAGGCCGGGCCATCCGGCTGAACCAGCCCGCCCGCCTTCAGGAGTTGGGCGACCAGCTCCACAGCGGCAACATCGTTGAGATGGCCCGCGCCCGCGGGGTCTTCGCCCAGGTGCAGGAGATGAAGCGAGAGCTCACCGAGGCGAAGGAAGACCTTTTTGCGAAAGAGCTGGAAAATGGAGGGCTGCTCGAAGACCTGCGGTGGGAAGATCAAGGCGCTTCCCAAAAAGCGTTGCGCGCCGCCTACGAGCGGGTCTTTGCGCTCTTGGAGACCATCGAGCCCGACGCCTCTGCCCGCGGCCTCGCCAGCCGCAAAGAAGACCCCAGCAAGGATCAGCGCACGATGGTGCGTCGGCGCATCCAGGCCGAGCTGGTCGGTCGCCCCAAAGTGATCGATGGACTGATGAAGGTGCGGGGCGGGCCCGCTCAGATCGACGCCATGGTGCGCGACCTCGGCAGCAAGGTGAGCTCACCCGAAGACAAACGCTTCTTGAAGGCCGCGCTGGAGGCCCGTTTTCAGTGCAGCCTCTCCGGAGACATGACCAAAAAGGCGCTACCCAGGCTCTATCAACTCCTCTCCTCTGTCCCCGACAGCCACACCACCCACAATAAAAAGCTGGCCGGGATTGTCCGAAACAAGATCACCACCCCCACCGACAGTGGCGACTACGGCGACGGTGTCGTGACGCTCAGGACCGGAAAAACAGGCTTCTTCGCACGGTCTCGCGACCAGGGCCAGGGTGCGGCAACCAAAAACGTCAAGGCCTTCGATCTGCTCACCTTACACGAGCTCGGCCACGCGGTGGACGACAAGATGGGCTTCATGGAGGCCAAGATCAAGGGCAACGACGATCTCACCGGCGGCTGGCGGCCGGAGACGGCCAAGTCCGTGGCCACC
>JBEIQK010000259.1:0-8048 GCA_040376505.1 Alphaproteobacteria bacterium
CCCGGACAACAAGGCCGTGGCCAGCTTGGTGGAGACGCCGCAGGCCGCCAGGGCGCCGTTTGGATAGCTGCAACCGGCCTGGGGTGGACAGAGCACCGCCACCGCCTCGGCAGGGACCTGCTCGCCAGCGGGCAGGTGGTGGTCGCAGACGATGACATCCACCCCCAACTCGCGGGCCCGGCGCACCGCTGCGTGGTCGCGCACGCCGATGTCGGCGGTGACGATCAGCCTGACGCCGTCGGCGGCGGCCTGCTCGGCGGCCCGCACGGAGAAGCCGTAGCCTTCTACAAAGCGGTCGGGGATGTGGTAGGAGAGGCGGTCTTTGGCGCCGAGGAGCCGCAGCACGCCTTGCAGGATGAGGCTGCTGGTGGTGCCGTCGACGTCGTAGTCGGTGACGATGCGCATGGACTCTCGATCGACCACGGCGCGCTGCAGACGGTCGACCGCCACGTCCATGCCCCGCATGGCCTGGGGGCTGTGGAGGTGGTCGAGGCTGGGCCGCAGGAAGTCGGCGGCGTCGGCGGGCCCCACGCGCTGACTGAGGGCCACGGCGGCGAGGCGCGGCAGCCCCAACTGTCGCTGGAGGGAGAGGGCGATGCCCTCATCATAGGGCGCAGCGCGCCAGGCGCGACCGGTGATCGAGGTCTTCATCGGCCGCGCCTATCGCCATCCCTGGCGGTTGGCCTCTGGCAGCCCGACAAAACCCACAACGTCGATTGTCGGGCCTGCACCAATTCTGTCGATTCGCCAGGAGATCGATCGTCGCGAGACACAAGGAGAATTGCAAGGGATTTCTGCCGGTTTCAAGCCATCACCGCGCTATTGTCTCTGACGCCGATCATCCTTAGACAGGGAGGGACTCTTCTGGCGAAGATTCGATCCCCTCTCTGGCCCTCCGGGCCTCTGGAGCGCCGCATGTTGCTCGCGATTGTTCTGCTGGCCTGTTCGGGGCCCGATGGCGCCCCTCACGAGTTGGAGAAGCCCGCCCCGGCGCCCACCCCGCCGCCGGCCGTGGAGCCGGTTGTGTCGTCGGCCTTCCCAACGCCCGCCCACGCCATCGCCTTTGAGCACAACCTTCGCCCGATGGCGACGGCCCACACGCCCACCCTCGCCGCGGTCGCACCCGCCCCCTCGGCCGATGGCCGCCTCGGCCCTGGCCCCAAGGCGCCCTTTGGCCTCTACATGTTGGCCCTCTCCTGGGCGCCGCAGTTCTGCTCCACCCACGGCGGCAAAGAGCAGTGCGAAGGCCTCGACACCGCCTTCGCCGGCAACCACTTCTCGCTGCACGGCCTGTGGCCCCAGTACACCGACGCCGAAGGAAAACAGTACGGCGCGGACTACCCGGTCTTTTGCGGGCAGTACAGCGCCTGCAACACCAAGGGCAACGCCAACCCGGCCTGTCTGCCCGATCCGAGCAGCATCCCCGCCCAGATGGCCACCCTCGGCCCGGGCTATGTCACCGACGACAATTTCCTGGCCAACCACGAGTGGCCCAAGCACGGCAGTTGCACCGGCCTCGCCTCGGGGCCCTACTTCCAGGCGGCGATCAACCTGCTCCTGGCCCTGCCCGGCGATCAGGGCACCCCGGCCCCGGTGGCGGCGGCCCTCGGCAAGGAGCTCGCGCTGTCCGACCTGCTCGCCTCCTTTGGCGACGCCTCGGCGGTGGTGGCGGCCTGCGACAGCCAGTGCAACCTGATGCAGGTGGGCCTCTGCTACGCGCACGATGAGAACAACGTCCCCACCACGCTCGCCGCCTGTCCGGTCGCGGTGTTGAATTCCAGCTACGACAACAGCTGCGGCGCCTACGCCGGTCGCAAGGGCTGCGCCAGCGTCAAGCTGATGGTGCCGGGGGCGGCCTCCGGCGGCGGCGGGAGCAGCGGTGGGGGCAGCAGCGCCAGCGGCGGCACCTGCGAGAACCCCGGCCAGGGCCCCGCCTGCACCAGCGACGCCCAGTGTGAGAGCGAGAATTTCCTGCGCTGCGCCCACTCGGGCTGCTGCACCACGGTCCCCAAGTAGCCCTCTCCCCGCCTCTGTATTTCTCCTGGAGCCACCGATGTTGATCCTCGCCCTCCTCCTCGCCTGCGGCGACGAAGACAAGACCCCCAAAGAGCCCGTCAAGCCCGAGGCGGTCAAGCCCGCCGCGCCCGCGCTGCCTTCCTCGGTGCCGGTGGGCAACACCTGCTCGGGCACCTACCCCAGCTACTGGCAAGACCCGGCCTTCGCGGCCCAGGGCATGTGGGAGGGCCAGAAGGTCAGCAACACCCCGGAGTCGGCCGGCTGGACCCCGGACAAGCCCTACTACACAAACCCCGTCTTCCAGCTCTCCGACAAGCTGCCCGCCGCCCCGGTGGACGACCGCGGCAGCCAGCCCTGGCGCGACGAGAAGTACGGCGCCATCTTCGCCGCCGGCACCGCTGCCGCCACCCGCACCCAACTGGCCGAGGCCTACCTGTGGGCGATCATGGACTACATCCAGGCCGGCAACACCGGCTCGGGTGACCTCGACACCGACTGGAGCCTCTGCGACAACAAGGTGCGCCCCTGGTACCACATCCCCTACCAGACCTATGAGGTGCTGGCCGGCCGCGACTTTGTTCACGGGCTCACCCGCGAGGCCCCGGTCACCTTCAGCCTGAAGAACGTCAAGAACGCCGATGGCACCGACACCCTCAACACGGTGGTCTGGGCTGTGGGCTTCTACAACGCCACCGCGGCGACCACGCTGGGCAGCGTCTGGGGGCCGAGCGGCAGCCCCACGATCCCCACCCAGAACCTCAAGTTCGATGATGGCGCGGTGATCGGCAAGCTCCTGTGGAGCACCGCCACCCCGGCCCAGTTCCCCAATCTGACCAACCTGCCGGCCTGGACCGCCAACATGTCGGGCTTCCAGGACGGTCAGCCCACCGCCACGCCGATGTGCACGCCCACCGGCCCAGACAAGAACACGATGGTGGGGCAGAGCGAGCAGTGCGCCCGCAGCCTCGGCACCGTTTACCTGATGCAGTTCGACATCGCCGTGCGCGACCCCCGCGCCCCGCTCGGATGGGTCTACGGCACCTTCGTGGCCGATGGCGAGCACAAGGCCGGCGAGTCCGACCCCTGGAAGCGCATCTCGCCCCTCGGCATGATGTGGGGCAATGACACGCCGCCGGCCGGCCAGACCGCCTACAACTACCCCCCCGACGCCCGCGCCACGGGCTTCTCCGAGGAGGTGGTCTTCTGGGATGTCGTCGACCGGCTCAACGCCGCCGGCGGCGCGGTGCCCGAGAAGTTCCCCGGCCACATGGGCTGCGCCGATCGCCTGAACGGTCCGGCCGACAACGCCAGCGGCTCCTGCCTCTCCTGCCACATGACCGCCTCGGTGCCCGATCAGAACATCGCCTCCCCCCCGCTGATGACCCAGTTCAGCGGTGGCACCATCACCACCCAGTGCGCCAACCCCACCACCAACCTCGACGCGGGTGGCGGCAAGGCCAGCGAGGTGGGCGGCGTGACCTACGCCCAGATCGACGCGGTCTACTTCGACAACACGATGTGCGGCGACAACATGAGCTTCACCACCGCCGGCACCCCGCCGGTGACCGTGTCCACGCCGAGCTACGCCAGCGGCGCCACCGAGTGGATCGGCCTCGACTACTCGCTGCAGCTCAACATCTCGCTGCGCCAGTGGATGGAGTGGCAGAAGGATCGCGATCAGAAGATCCCGGCGGCCAAGCGCGACATGGAATTCGTGCCCAGCCGCTAAGCGGCCTCAGTCGCCGACCGCCGTGGCCACGAGGGCCCGGCGGTCGGCCATGTGGTCGAGCAGGTTCGACTGGGCCCGCTCCCAGTCGGCCTCGCTGGTGAGGAAGGTGTAGCCCTCGACCTCGCCCGCGTCGCCGAAGAGGTAGGGCGACACGAGGGCGGCCAGTTCGGTCACCCGCGGGCTGAAGGACTCTGCTTCGAAGGCGCCCTGCACGGCCACGGCGAGGAGCTCCTTGTAGCGGGCCGCGTAGACGGCGTCGTCGAGGAGCAGGCGGATGAGCGGCCAGTCGGCGCCGACGTCGGAGAGCATCACGTCGCCCTCGCCCTGCAGGCCTTCTTGCAGCGAGAGGTTGTGATCCCAGGGCACCCAGGCGAGGCGGCCATTGTCGTCGGGGCGACCGTACAGGTAGAAATTGTGGCCCAGGTAGCCGTAGGTGTCCCAATTCTCCATCGCGCTGTTGACCGCCAGCCAGCGCAGGTAGGCGTCGACGTCGAGGGTGGCCTCCAGGCCGGCCCGCCAGGCCGCGGCATCGCTGCGATCGGCCAGCAGCGCGGCCTGCAGGGCGATCACATCGCTCCAGTCGCCCTCGTCCTCGTTGCTCTTCTTCTCAAAGCTCGCCTCGTCAAAGCAGGTGAGATCGGCGCAGTCACCGTCGGGCTTGTAGAGATTGCCGCTGTCATCGCCGTAGACGCGGTCCATCATCGCGTCGCTGGGGTCTTCGGTGAGCGTGTACAGACCCATCACCACCGGGCCCTCGCCCACGTCGAGGCGCACCTGGTAGAAGGCGCTGCGGGCCACCGGCACGCCGCGATCGGCGAGCAGCTCGGCGGCCAGCACCTCGCGGAGCAGCGTGTCGTCGCCCATGCCGCTGCCAAAGGTCAGCTCCTTGAAGCCATAGAAGCGCTGGTTGAGGAGCTCGGGCCGACTGTCTTCGTACTGGTCCATCTCCAGGCGAAAGGGCAGCTTGCCCACCCCGGCCGACCAGCCCTGGGAGAGGGTGGCGTTGCCCTTGTAGCGCATGCCCACGCCGCACCAGGTGAGTCCGTCCATGGTGACGGTGGCCTCGACATAGCTGGGGGTGCCGCTGAGGAGCTCGGTGGCGGCGCCCTCTCCGCCGCCGGGGCCCCCCTCGGGCAGGCAGAGCAGCTCGCCCATCATCTCGGTGCAGGTGCCCGACACCACCGCGCCATCCATCTCGGTCTCACAGGCCTCGCCGGCGGCCTTGTCGGCGCAGGCTGCGCGGGCGGCCTCCACCTCGGCCTCGTCGGGGGGGCCGCCGCCGCCGCCGTCGCCGCCGGGCCCGCCGCCCATCTCGCCAAAGGCGGTGCCAGTCAGGGTCTCCAGCTCGGCGTACATCGCGGCGTGATCGGTGGCGGCGAGGGTGAGGGTGAGGGTGTGGACCCGGTCGAGGCCGAAGACGGTGTCGTAGTCGGGCTCGGCGCTGTTGTCGTGCGACAGGTCGCCCCACCCGGCCGGCCGGTCGCCGACGACCACGCAGTCGGCGCTGGGGTCGGCCGACGCGCCGGTGTCCTCGATCTCGCCGGCGGTGTCGGCGCCGTCGGCCTCCGAGGAGCCCTTGGACGGGGCGGAGCTGCAGGCGAGGAGCAGGAGCGAGAGCAGCGAGCGCGGATACATGGGCGGGACCTCAGCGGGCGGGATGAAGAGGAGACACCCGGGCCCCACCGAGCGGGCAACCCAATTCAGGGGGCGGTCAACAGGCGCAGGGCGCCGATCTGGGGGTTCCAGGTCTTGCCGCTCGGGTTGCTCAGGGTCACCCGCACCTGGTGGGCGTCGGCGGGCAGGCCAGTGGCCGAGAGGCGCAGAGAGGTCCAGTCGCCGCCGAGATCGGTGGTGGTGACGGCAAGCTCGGTCCAGGCGGCGCCGTCGGCCGAGACCGCGATGGAGAAGGCGGGCAGGTCCTCATAGGGCCAGGCCCAGGCCTCCACCTCCACTGCGAGGATCGTGCCGCCGGGCACCCAGGTGAGGCTGCCGTCGGCGGTGGTGGTGCGGGTGGCCCGACCGCTGTCGCCGTCGAAATTGCCGCTGTTGCTGCTGTCGATCGCCATCGTCGCGCTGGCCTCCGACACCATCGACAGATCACTCAGCGGGTCTGTAAAGGCCGCGCCGGCCATCACGGGCCCCCAGGGCGCCGAAGGCGCAGATGCTCCGCCCGCGCCCACCGCGGTCAGTCGATACCAGGCCATCCCCTCGGAGAGCGGGGCGGGATCGGTCACCACCGCTTCATTGGGCGACACGGCGTCGTCGAAGCCGTCGAGGATCACGGTCCACGGCCCCGCCGCGTCGGTTGCCCGCTCCAGGGTGTAGGTGGCCGCGCCGGCCGCGCCCTGCCAGCGCAGGCTGCCATCGAATTCGACCGCCAGGACGACCGGGGCCGGCGGCGGGAGGAGCTCGGGGACAGGCCCCACCTGGGCGGCGGCCTCGGCGAGGGCGGCGAGGATCACGCGCTCATCGCGGCTGTCGCCGCTGTCAAAGCCCGGCCAGTGGTAGGCGGCGTAGGGGGCGGACTCGGTGTGCCAGTAAAAGCCCCCCGACTCGTCGTGAAAGCGCAGGCTCCAGATCATCGCCCCGGCGGTGCCATTGTCGACCACCTCGTCGAGCAAGGCCTGGATGCGCTCGGTCGCGACGAGGCCGAATTCTCCCACCACAAAGGGCCGACGGCCCGCGGTGAGCGCCCGGTCATCGGCGGCAGCAGCGGCGTAGTCATCGCCGTAGCCCGACGGCCAGTAGTAGTGATCCGACACAATGTCGATGTCTTCGTTGTCGAGGTTCTCTTCGACGATGCCGTAGGTGCCATCGACGACGAGGTGATTGGGATCGGCGTCCTTGAGGGCGGCGGCGATCTGGGCGGTCCAGGCCGGCGGGGCGTAGAGCTCGTTGCCGGTCTCCCAGGCCAGGATGGCCGGATCCTCGGCGTAGCGCACCCCGGTAACCGTGTTGACCCGGTTCACCACCTGATCGATCAGCCCGATGAAGTCGGCGATCAGGGTGGGATCGGTCCAGAACTCGCTGCTGGACTTGCCGCGGAAGGCGGCATGCTCGGCGATGCCGCCCACCCACCACCACTGATCGACCAGCGGGATGATCAGTCGAACCCCTTGCTCGTTGGCCGCCGCCAGGGCGTGGTCCAGCCCAACCATCTGCTCCTCGTTGAGCAGCCCTGGCCCCTCGACGTGGCGGGGCACCCCGCCGACGGCGCCGCCGACCGAGAGCACATAGGTGCGGGCGACCCGGCCGCCCATCTGGCGGACGGCGCACAGGGCGTCGCGCTGCTCCCAGGGGGTGGGGATGAACCAGCCGGGATCGACGATGCCGAGCAGCTCGGCGACGTTGACCGACACAAAGCGAAAGGGCTCGTCGCCCTCATAGAGCTGGTCGCCCTCGCGGGTGATGAATTCGCGCAGCGGCGGCGCCGGGCTGCAGGCGTCCTCGGCCGGCGGGTCGACTGGATCCGCGCCGGTGTCGCCGCTGTCGACGGGCGCTGTGTCATCGCCCTCGGCGCCGCCGCCCTCTTCTCCGCCGCCATCATCCTCGGCGGGGATCACGCCCCCATCGGTGTCCTCGACGGTGGAGCCGCCCTCACCCCCGGACTTGGGCTCTGTACAGGCGAGGGCGAGCAGCAGCAAGGCGGGGCGGGTCATGGGCGGCTCCGAAGCGGAGCGCGCCCTAACACCCGTTGCCCCGCCGGCTACAGCGTGAAGGTGAAGTCCCGCACCAGGGCGCCGGGCAGGCGGGCGCTGTCGGTGGAGCGGGCGAAGTAGGTGTCCGACGACAGCCGCAGGTCGCGCTCGGCCGTCAGGCCTTCGAGGTTGGCCCCCAGGATGTTGCCCACCGTCTCGTCAAAGCGCATCACGTTGAGCGGTGCCACGATCTCGCCGTCCTCCACCCAGAAGGTGGCGAAGCGGGTCATGCCGGTCATGCGGGCGGCGTTGCGATCGCTGTAGTTGAGGTACCACAGGTTGCCGATGTAGACGCCGGTGCCGAGCCGCGAGAGCGCCTCGGCGGTGGGCAACTCGCCCGCCGCGAGATCGAGCGAGACGGCCTGCTCACCGGCCCCGGCCCCGTTGGTGGACTGACCATACTCGGCCGCCGAGCGGGGAGAGACCAGGGTGCCGGCGTGCTGCCCGGCCGACCACAGCGCGACCCGATCGGGCTTCACAAAGCCGTCTTCTTGGAAGGCCGCCGCCACGCCGCCCGCGGTGTTCTCGCAGAGGTGCACGCTCTCGTGCAGGCGCTCCTTGCCCTCGACGAGGCGCATCAGCGGGCTGGTGCGGGTGGCCACCGA
>JBEIQK010000338.1:0-6602 GCA_040376505.1 Alphaproteobacteria bacterium
CGGTGCTGATCGCCGGCACGATCAGGAAGGGGCCCATCTCGCTCCACAGCGGCACCGCGAAGACGCCAAAGAGGAAGCAGAAGCCGCTGGTGAGGACGCCTACGAGGTGGGCGGCGGTGAGCCAGGGCCGGTCGTGCAGGCCCCAACTCTCGCGCAGCCAGCTCGCCCCCATCGCGAAGGCCACTGCGGGCGCCAAAGCGAGCTTGCCCTCCTGGAAGGAGGCCATCCAGACGTGATCGGCGGCGCTCTTGGAGTCGGGCGTGAGCACGGTGCTGAAGAGGAAGAAGAGCGCTGGCAGCGTGATCGCGAAGGTGCTCCAGGCCAGGGCCCGCCAGTAGGAGCCGCGGGGGGTGCCGCTCCGCAGGGCGGGCAGGGCGAGGACCAGCGCGGGCAGCGTGCCGTAGGCGGCGATCATCAAGACAGGCACCTTGGGCTCCGAGGGCCTGGCGGCGTGCCAGGGGCCTGTGAGCGCAGGAACACGTCGGGATGCGCCGCGCAAGGCGGCTTTCTTTGTGGGCGCGCCTAGCGGTCGGGCCAGCTCAGGCTGCCGGTCTCCCGCCGCATCAGCCGGCTCGACCCCCACACGGCACCCAGGGTGCAGGCGAGAAAGACGACGCCGCGCAGGGGATCGAGGTCCACCGGCCCCAGCCAGGCAAAGAGGCCAAGGGCCCAGCCGGCCGGCAACATCGCCCCGGCGCGCAGGTAGCGAGAGCGTCGTTCGGCGAGGCTGAGCCGCTGGCGCGGATCGTCGGGGGCGAGCTCGTCCCAGGTGGGCAGCGTGTCGCGGGGTTCGGTGGGGGTGCGTCGGCCGGCGCGGGGCAGCAGCGCGCCGATCGCGCCCATTCCGGCCGGCGCCAGCAGCACCCAGGGCGAGACCCCGCCGAGGATGCGCAGCAGATCAAGAATGCCGACGACGAGCCCCAGAAAGAGCAGCAGCAGCCCGCTCACGAAGAGGGCGCTCCGTCGCTGCAAGCGGCGGCGGAGATCTTCTTCGCGGGTGAGCGGCCACACTGGCGCGGCCTGCGGCTACTCTTCGCCCGGCATCGCGCAGGAGCAGAAGAGGTTGCGGTCGCCATAGGCGTTGTCGATGCGCGCCACGGTGGGCCAGTACTTGTGGGCCCGCGTGAACTCGGTGGGGAAGGCCGCCTTCTCGCGGCTGTAGGCCCGGCTCCAGTCGCTGGCGATTACCACGGCGGCGGTGTGCGGGGCGTGGTGCAAGGCGCTGTCGGCCGAGGCGATGGTGCCCTCTTCGATCTCGCGGATCTCTTCGCGGATGGCCAGCATCGCCTCGACGAAGCGATCGAGCTCTGCGAGGCCTTCGCTCTCGGTGGGCTCGATCATCAGCGTGCCGGCGACGGGGAAGCTCATGGTGGGGGCGTGAAAGCCGTAGTCCATCAGGCGCTTGGCCACATCTTCGGCCTCGATGCCGATCTTCTTCCAGTGCCGCAGGTCGAGGATGCACTCGTGGGCGACGCGGCCGTTCTGGCCGGCGTAGAGCACCGGGTAGGCATCGCGCAGGCGGACGGCGACGTAGTTGGCGTTGAGGATGGCGACGCGGGTGGCTTGGGTGAGGCCCTCGCCGCCCATCATGGCGATGTAGGCCCAGGAGATCGGCAGGATGCTGGCGCTGCCCCAGGGCGCGGCGCTGACCGGCCCGCCGGCGCCGCCCGTCTCCACCAGGGGGTGGCCGGGCAGGTAGGGGGCGAGGTGGGCCGCGACGCCGATGGGGCCCATGCCGGGGCCGCCGCCGCCGTGGGGGATGCAGAAAGTCTTGTGCAGGTTGAGGTGCAGCACGTCAGCGCCGATCTGGGCGGGGCGGGCGAGGCCAACCAGCGCGTTCATGTTGGCGCCGTCCATGTAGACCTGGCCGCCATAGCCGTGGATCAGGGCGCAAATGTCCTTCACCGCGGCTTCAAAGACGCCGTGGGTGGAGGGGTAGGTGATCATCAGCGCGGCGAGCTTGTCTTTGTGCTTCTCGGCCTTGGCGGCGAGGTCGGCCACATCCACGTTTCCGTTGGCGTCGCAGGCGGTGACCACCACCTCCATGCCGGCCATCACGGCGCTGGCGGGGTTGGTGCCGTGGGCCGAGGAGGGGATCAGGCAGATGGTGCGGTGGCCCTCACCGCGGGCCTGGTGGTAGGCGCGGATGCAGAGCAGGCCGGCGTACTCGCCCTGGGAGCCGGCATTGGGCTGCAGGCTGATGGCCGGGAAGCCCGTGACCTCGCCGAGCCAGCCCTCGAGGCTGGCGAAGAGCTCGGCGTAGCCCTGGGCTTGCTCCTTGGGGGCGAAGGGGTGCAGCCCGCCGAAGCCGCGCCAGGTCACCGGGATCATCTCGGTGGTGGCGTTGAGCTTCATGGTGCAGGAGCCCAGCGGGATCATCGAGGCGTCGAGGGAGAGATCCTTGACCTGGAGCCGGTGGATGAAGCGCAGCATCTCCGTCTCGGAGCGATGCGCGTGAAAGACGGCCGGCTTGAGGAAGGCGCTGGTGCGGCGCAGGTTCTCGGGGATGGGCAGGGCATCGGCGCCCTCGGCCACCTCGTCGTAGGAGGCCCCGCAGCCCATGGCGGCGAGCAGGTCGGCCACGTCGTCTTCGGTGGCGGCCTCGTCGAGGGCGATGAGCAGGCCAAAGTCGCCGTAGGCGCGCAGGTTGATGCCGAGGGCCAGGGCCTCGGCCAGCACCTCATCGCGGCGCTCGGCGGTGGGGGCCAGCAGGTGCAGGGTGTCGAAGCAGGTTTGGCCCGAGACATGGAGGCCAGAGCGGCGGGCGCCCTCGGCGGTGATGGCCAGCAGGGCGCGGATGCGCTCGGCGATGCGGGTGAGGCCCTCGGGGCCATGCCAGACCGCGTACATGGCGGCGACCACGCTCAGCAGCACCTGGGCGGTGCAGACATTGCTGGTGGCCGTCTGGCGGCGGATGTGCTGCTCGCGGGTCTGCAAGGCCATGCGCAAGGCCCGGTTGCCCTGGGCGTCCTTCGACACGCCGATGATGCGGCCGGGCACGTTGCGCTTGTAGCTGTCGCGGGTGGCGAGGAAGGCGGCGTGGGGCCCGCCATAGCCGAGGGGCACGCCAAAGCGCTGGGAGTTGCCCACCACGATGTCGGCGCCGAGCTCGCCGGGGGGCTTGAGCAGGGTCAGGGCCAGCAGGTCGGTGGCCACGCAGAGCAGGGCCTTGTTGGCGTGCAGGGTCTCCGCGAGGTCGGAGAGGTCGTCAACGCTGCCATCGGTGGCCGGGTACTGGGCCAGCGCGGCGTAGATGGACGAGAAGTCGGTGATGGCGCGCAGATCGCCCACCACCACGTCGATGCCCAGCGGCAGGGCGCGGGTGCGCACCACGGCGATCGTCTGGGGGTGGCAGCGATCGCTCACGAAGAAGGTGTTGGCGCCCTTCTTGTTGGAGGTGCGCAGGGCCATCGTCATCGCCTCGGCGGCGGCGGTGCCCTCGTCGAGGAGGCTGGCGTTGCTGATCTCCATGCCGGTGAGCTCGGTCACCACGGTCTGGAAGATCAGCAGGGCTTCGAGCCGGCCCTGGGAGATCTCGGCCTGGTAGGGCGTGTAGGCGGTGTACCAGCCCGGGTTTTCGAGGATGTTGCGCAGGATCACCGGCGGAGTAATCGTGTCGGCGTAGCCATAGCCCAGGTACGAACGGAAGACCTGGTTGCGGTCGGCCATGCCCTTGAGCTGGCCGAGGGCGCTCGCTTCGTCGATGGCGGGCGGCAGGTTGAGCGCGTCGGCGCGGATGACGCGGGGTACGACCTCATCGATGAAGGCGTCGATGTTGGGGGCGTCGACGACCTGCAACATCCGGGCGATGTCGGCGGCGCGGGGGCCGATGTGGCGGTCGAGGAAGGCGTCGGCGGAGGGGGGGTGAACAGGCATGGTTCCCTCAAGAGGCCGGGGCCTTAGCACGGCGCGCCGACCCATGCCCATCCGACCGCCGGGGGTTACCCGGGCCCTGCTTTGCCTGGAGGCTCCCCTGTCTACGACCCCGTCTTCTGCCCCCCTGCGGCGCACGCCCTTCTTCGAATTCCACGTCGCTGCCGGCGGCCGCATGATCGACTTCGGCGGTTGGGAGCTGCCGGTGCAGTACGCCGGCCTCACCGCCGAGCACAAGACCGTGCGCAGCGCGGTGGGCCTCTTCGATGTGTCGCACATGGGCGAGATCCGCGTGCGGGGCGCCAAGGCGCTCGACGCCGTGCGCCACCTCGTGGCCAATGATGTGGCCATTGTAGACGGTCAGGCTCAGTATTCGCCGATGTGCTACGAGAACGGCGGCATCGTCGACGATCTCATCGTCTACCGCATCACCGAAGACAACCTGCTCATCTGCGTGAACGCCGCCAACCGCGAAAAGGACTTCGCCTGGATGGTGGAGAACAATCCGCTGAAGGGCGAAGTGGAGTTCACCGACGAGGGCGACCAGTGGGCCCAGGTGGCCATCCAGGGGCGCCACGCCGAGGCCACGCTGCAGAAGCTCACCGGCGTCGATCTCTCGGCGATCAAATACTACTGGCACGCCGCCGGCACGGTCGCTGGCGTGGAGGGCTGCATCATCGCCCGCACCGGCTACACCGGCGAAGATGGCTTTGAGGTCTTCCTCCCCGTGGCCGGTGCGGCGGCGATCTGGCCGGCGGTGGTGGCGGCGGGGGCGGAGTATGGCCTCACCCCCATCGGGCTCGGCGCCCGCGACACCCTGCGCTTGGAGGCCAAGATGTGCCTCTACGGCAACGACATCGACGCCACCACCACCCCCTTGGAGGCGGGCATCGCCTGGGCCGTCAAGCTCAAGCGCCCCTTCTTTATCGGCCGCGACGCCATGCTGGCCCAGCGCGCCGCCGGCGTGCCCCGTCGCCTCGTCTGCTTGACGGTGGAGGGTCGCATCGCGCGCCACGGCCACACGCTGCTCTCCGATGGTGTGGTGGTGGGCGTGGTCACCTCGGGCACCAAGGCCCCCTGGGTTGATGCCAACATCGCCCTTGGATACGTCCCCGACGCCCTCTCGGCCCCTGGAACCCGTCTTCAGGTCGATGTGCGCGGCAAGCTGGCCGACGCAGTCGTGGTGAAGGGCCCCTTCTACAAGCGCGCCTGAGCCGCTGGAGGATCACATGAGCGTTCCGAGTGATTGTCTGTACAGCCGTGAGCACGAGTGGGTCCGCGTCGATGGCGACATCGCCACCATCGGCATCACCGAGCACGCCCAGGCGCAGTTGGGCGAGGTGGTCTTCGTCGAGGGCCCTGAGGTCGGCCAGGTCTTCGACTGCGACGATGAGGTGGGCACCATCGAGTCGGTGAAGGCGGTCGCCGAGGTCTACACGCCCGTGGCGGGCGAGGTGACCGAGACGAACGATGGCGTCATCGACAACCCCGAGGCCATCAACGAGGCGCCCTACGAGGCCTGGCTCCTCAAGATCCGGATGTCCAACCCCAGTGACCTCGACGCCCTGATGAGCCCCGAGGCCTACGAAGCGTTCTGCGGCGAGGGCTGAGCGCGGGCTCAACTGGGCTGGGCCTCGAAGCGCATGGCGCCCTCGGGCAGAAAGTAGAGGATGGCCATCTTCCCGCCGCTGACGGTGGGGATGTGCCAGCTCCCGGGGGGGTAGACGGTCCAGCCGGGCGGGTTTCCGTCGAAACGGGGCTCGCCGTCGAGCACAAAGCAGATCTCCACCTCGCCTTTGGGGTGGGTGTGGCCGGGCCCGGGTCCGTCCATGATCACGGCGTCGACGCTGAAGCCCTGGCTCTCGGGGCTGGGCTTGATGGGGCGGCCAAAGCGCACGCCGGCGTTCTCCTTGGGGGCCAGCCAGCCCTCGACCACGCCGGCCAGCACGAGGGCGCGCAGGGCCTCGATCTCGGGGTGGTGCAGGGGCCAGGTGGCGTTGAGGCGCTGGGCGAGGGCCGGATCGCCGAGGTCGCAGCCGGCGAGGTGGGCGGTGAAGGGGCGGAGGGCGGCTTGCAGATGGGCGAGGCTCATGGCGGGGCTCCCGGGTGACGTTCCGCGGCCAGCCAGGGCGCGCCCCGCCGGCCTGTGAGGGGCGGTGTTAACCCAGGGAGGTCGGAAGAGGTGTGCTGTGTCCAAGGCCCTGGGTCCTCTGTCTGTCTCGCTGCTCTGTCTGGGCCTCGTGGGGAGCGTGGCGCAGGCGGCCCCGCCGACCGATGATCTGCCCCGGGCCTTCGCCGACGCGGCGGCCGAACACGGCGTGCCCGAGTCGGTGCTGCTGGCCCTGGCCTGGGAGGCCAGCCACTGGCGGGTTGACGCGGCCAGCGCCTGGGGCGGCCACGGCCTCTTTGATCTGCGCGATGAGCCCGGCGGCGGGCCCTCGATCGAGTGGGTGAGCCGGGTCTCCGGCCTGGGACCGGCCGATCTGCTGCACAGCCCGCGGGCGAGCGTGCGCGGCGCGGCGGCCCTTTTGGCCGAGGCGGCGCGGGCCAGCAATGACGGCGTGCTGCCGCCGGTCGACGACCTGATGGCCTGGGACGCGGCGATGACGGCCTTCTCGGGCTCCGATGATCCGCGCATCCAGGGCATGTACGTGCGCTTCCTCTACGAGGCCCTCACCGAAGGGGTGCCCCTCGATGCCGACGCTGGCGAGGTTGTAGGACCAGCTGCC
>JBEIQK010000045.1:0-16459 GCA_040376505.1 Alphaproteobacteria bacterium
CCGCCGCGCTGGCCGCCGCCACCGGCAGGCCCGCTTCGCGCAAGGCCTGAAGGGCGGCCGCCCCGGCCACCAGCCGCACGCCCAGGTAGCGGTAGTTCGGCAGCACGTCGGCGCCCGCCGCGAAGACGTCGCCGCCCATGTCGAGCACCCGCAGGCCCACCGGCAGCGAGCGCTCCAGGGCCGAGGCCGCCGGCACCACCGCCGAGGCGGCGTCGCGGGCGATCCGATCGAGGAGGGCCACCACCACCGGCATGCGCTGCTGGGCCGCCGCCACCGCCGGGGCCCCCACCACGGTGCCGAGCTTCTCGGCGGCCTCGGCACCATGTCGGGCCACGAGGCGCGCGAGCTGACCCTCGGGGCTCACCGACTCGGTGAGGAAGGGCAGCGAGACCTCCACCGTCGCCATGTAGGCGAGCAGCGCCCGACCGGTCTCCAAGTGGAGGAGGATCAGCAGCGGATCGGCCTCTCCGGGGAAGAGCCGATCGAGCAGGTGGCAGATGGCCAGGGACTTCAAGGTGGCGTCGAGGCCCTGGGTCTCCGACCAGCCCGATGGCGGCGTCGCCGCGCCGGTCTTGCGGCTGCTGTACAGCGCCAGCGCCGACTTGATGCTGGTGAAGATCGTGACCACGCCGTCGCCCGCGTCGAGGCCGGTCGCCATCCAAATCGCCTTGCGGCTGGCGTCTTCGCCGGCGATCACCTGGGCGCGGGCCACCACCGCGGCCGGGGCGCCCGGGTGCAGGCGCTCTGCCAGCGCCGCGACCGTGGAGGCCTCGGCGAGGGGATCGACGTGAGGCAGCACCCCAAAGAGCGCGTTGCACACCATCGCCGCCGGATTGCGCGGCCCGATCTGCTCCAGCTGGTTGTCGATGTCACTGCTCATGGGGTCCAGGCGGGGGCGGGGTGGAAAGGGGCTGCGGAACGCAGAGAGAAGGGGATAGCGCCAGCCGTGACCCGCTGCCAGGGGCCACAATGGGGCTCAGGGTCCGCACAAGCCGTCCGATAGGTCCCGCATCCCCAACCCGGCCGGGTCGGCGCCCCGATGCCCCCCTGCTTCCTCCCCCTTGTTGATGGAGACCGCATGATGGATCAGAACGCCCGCCCGATCGCACTCCCCATCGAACTCGTCTGCACGGGCGGGCCCTTGCCAGCCATCCTTCGCGGACGCCTCGCCCACCTGCTCGACGGCGTCATCGTGGTGGACGTCGACCAGACCCCCATCGGCGTGGCTGAGGGCCAGAAGGCCATCCTCAACATCATCGACGGCAAGGCCCCCCGCGTGCTCGGCTCGATCAGCCGCATCGACGGCCGACGCATCACCCTCTTGCAGACCGCCCTGCGCGAGCGTGAACGCCGGATCTACCCCCGCCTGCTGGCCGGCTTGCCGCTGCGCTTCCGCCTGCCGCCCCGCGATCGGGCCGGCGAAGAGGCCGTCGCCTGGCTGCGCGGCGAGGTGCAGCCCGAGGATCTGGGCGCCTGGCAGGTGCACGACAACCTCACCAATTTCAGCGTCACCGGGCTCTCCTTCGACGCCGCGGAGCCGGCCCAGGGCGGTGACCTCATCCTGATCGAGCTGGGCATGCCCGGCCGCGACGAGCGCTGGCGCTGCACGGGCCTGATCATCCGGGTCTTCGACGTGCCGGCCGACGAGGTCGACGCCAACAGCGAAGGCGCCCCCTGCAACTACCGCTACGCCCTCACCTTTGAGGTGATCCCCCACGCCGCGCAGACCGCCCTGTCCGACCTGACGATGGAGCTCCAGGCGGCGATGATCTGATCGGGATCTCCGCCGTTGTGATCCCGGTGGACACGCCCGGCGTTACCCATTGTCGTCTCGAGGGCGCCCAGCCCTGTGTACTGGCCACCGGAGCGACCTGATGGAACCCTTCGCAGCGCCCCGTGCGCGCCCGCCCAAGGTCTCGGCGACCCCGGCGGGGAGCCTGTTGGGTGTCGGCCCATGAAACGAACCGCGCCGGTGTCCCTCCCCGCGCTCTTTGAGGTCTTTCCCGGCCACCTCCTGCTCGATGCGCAGCTCCGGGTCCTCGCCCAGGGGCCTGCGGTCCTCCAGAACCTCGGCGTGGTCGAGCTCGGCGCCCCCCTCGGGGAGCCGGTACGCCTGCTGGAGACGGGGCGCCCGCCGACCCTCGCCGATCTCGCTGCCCGGGCGGGCGCTTCCATCTCGTTGCACATCGATGGCGCCGGGACCTGCCTTTGGGGGCGGTTGATCGCCCTCGATGACACAGGCCGCTGGCTCTTCCTCGGCGAGCCTCTCCCACGGAGCTGCGTCGAAGGCACCGCGAAGAGCCGCGCCGCGGCCGACCCCGTCGCAGATCTGCAAATGGCCCTCGACGCCCAGCGCAAGGCCTTCGCCGAGCTGGAGATGGTCACCCGCCGCCTGCGCAGCCAGGAGATGGAGTCGCGAAAGCTGGCGCTGATCGCCGCCCGCACCGACAACGCCGTCATCCTCACCAACCGCAGCGGCCTCATCGAGTGGGTGAACACCGGCTTTGAGCGCCTCACCGGCTGGAACCTGCCCGAGGTGATGGGCCGCAAGCCCGGCGACTTCCTGCAAGGCCCCGACTCCGACCCGGCGGTGATTCTGCAGATGCGCCACGCCATCGCGCGCGGCGCCCCCTTCCGCGTCGAGATGGTGAACTACCACCGCACACAGCACCCCTATTGGATTCACATCGACGCCCAGCCGATCTTCAACGAGGTCGGCGAGCTGACCCACTACATGGCCATCGAGCGCGACATCAGCGCCGAGCGCGCCGCCGCCCAGGCCCTGCGCGACGCCCTCGACCACGCCGAGTCGGCCAACCAGCTCAAGAGCCGCTTTCTGGCCAGCGTCAGCCATGAGCTGCGCACGCCGCTCACCGCGATCCTCGGCTTTGCGGGGCTGATCGATCGGCCCTTCGCCTCGCCCAACGACCGTGGGCACTGGGCCGCGGCCATCCGCCGCAACGGAGAGCACCTGCTGGCGCTGCTCAACGACATCCTCGATCTGTCCAAGATCGAGGCCGGGCAGATGACCCTCTCCTCCACCCCCACCGATCCCCTCGCGCTCATCGAAGACGCGGTGGCGGTCATCCGGCCGATGGCCGATGAGCGCGGCCTCTCCCTCACCCTCGACCTGCCCGACGACCTGCCCGCCACCATCTCCACCGATCGCCTCCGCTTTCAGCAGATCATCCTGAACCTGCTCACCAACGCCGTGAAGTACACCGAGACCGGCGGCATCGTCGTGGCCGTGTTGCTGGACAACGCACTTCCCGGCAGCGCGACGCTGACCATCAGCGTGATCGACACAGGCATGGGCATCCCCGCCGACGTCCGCCACCTGCTCTTCAGCCCCTTCCGTCGCCTTCACCAGGACAGCCCTGGACGCATCGCCGGGGTGGGCCTCGGGCTCAGCATCGCCCAGAAGCTCGCCCGCTTGTTGGGTGGCGAGATCCAGGTGCAGTCGCAGGTGGGCACGGGCAGCACCTTCTCGCTGGTCCTCCCCCTCGGTTTGGAAGAGGCGCTGGCGCTGCGGGCGGTCAACACCCCCGTCCCTGCGGAGCCCTATCGGCGCGGGCCCCCTGCGCCCCAGTCCCTCCAGGGGCTGCGCGTGCTGCTGATCGAAGACGGCGAAGAGAACCAGGAGCTCGTCAGCATCCTCCTCGCCGAGCAGGGCGCCTACGTCACCTGCGCCGACAACGGTCTGCTTGGCGTGGAGCTGGTCATGTCCAGCATCGCCGCCGATCAGCCCTTCGACGCCATCCTGATGGACATGATGATGCCGGTGATGGACGGCTACACCGCCACCGGCGAGCTGCGCCGGCAGGGCGTGACCACGCCGATCATCGCGCTCACCGCCCACGCCATGAGCGACGATCGCCAGCGTTGTCTCTCGGTGGGCTGCAACGACTACGTCAGCAAGCCCATCGTCGAGGCGCAGCTCTTCGGCGCGATCACCGCGCTGGCCACGCCCAACCCGGGCCGACCGGCGGCGCCGCCCCCCAATCGCCTGGAGGCCCTGATCCAGCAGTTCCGGGCCGGCTTGACCGATCGCGCCATCGCCATCGAGCAGGCCCTGGAGCAGGGCGATCTGGACCGGGTGGAGCGCTTTGCCCACGATCTCCGCGGCAGCGCGCCCACCTTCGGCGAGCCCGACCTCGGGCGCCAGGCCGCCCTGTGCGAGGACGCCCTGCGCAAGGGCCTCTCCGAAGAGGGCCGTCAGCTCGCCCTCGACCTCGCCAAGGCCGCCCGCCGGGCTGCCGCCCCCTAACGGGCCGCCGCCGCACCCTCGCCCTCCAGGGGAGTCCGCCCCTGGCAGCGGCCGCTGGTCAGCTCCACGCCGCGATCGTGGGCGATCGGCCCCAGCTCAGGCGCGGTCAGAACCGGCAGCCCCGGCGAGGCCGCCAGCGCCGCCTCGGCCAGGGCGCGCGCCTCGGCGTCGACGTTGTCGCCGATCTCGGCGAAGAGGGCGTCGACCCGCAGGCGGGCCCCGCAGAGGAAGTGACGCGCCTTGGCCAAGGCGCTGGCGTCGCCCTGGCGCAGGTCGGAGGCCGCCCGTGCCACCACCAGCGCCATCACGCCCAACTCCACGCCGATGTCGACCACCCGCGCCAGGGTGAGCTGGCGCATCTCCAGCTTGGGCCCTTGAAGCAGCATCTGGTGAAAGAGGGTGCGGGCCAGCTTATGGCTGCGCCGATCGACCCAACCCATAAAAGAGCCCAGGTCGCCTGGCAGTTCGCCGTACTTGAAGAAGCTGGTCAAGCCGCCCAGCCACTGCTTGGGGTACCAGCCCGCGTAGTAGAGCCCGCACTGGGCCACCGTCTTCAGCTTCTCGCCCAGCGAGACCTTCTTGAACAGATTGCCGGCGAGGCGCAGGTGGCCGTCCAAGGCCTCGCGGGCCAGGAAGAGGTGCATCACATCGGTGGTGCCCTCGACGATGCGGTTGATGCGGGCGTCGCGGAGGATCCGCTCCATCGGAAAGCCGTGCTCGCCGCGGGCTTCGAGCGAGCTGGCGGTCTCGTATCCCCGGCCGCCGCGCAGCTGCAGCGCCAGATCGGCGAGGTTCCACGACAGCTCGGAATTGTACATCTTCGCCGCCGCCGCCTCCATGCGGATGTCGGTGTCGCCCCGATCCGAGACCGCAGCGCAGTAGGTCGACAGGGCCTCCATCGCGTAGGCCCCGGAGATCAGCCGGGCGACCTTGTCGGCCCCCGCCTCGTGGGCGCCGATGGCCTTGCCCCACTGGGCGCGGCTCTTGGCCCAGCCCACCATGAAGTCGCCGATCTCCACCGCCGCCGAGGCCGCGATGGCCGGGATGCCCAACCGGCCGTCGTTCAAGGTGGTGAGCGCGAGGCGCAGGCCCTTGCCTTCGCCCCAGATGATGTTCTCGCTGGGCACCACCACGTTGTGAAAGCGGATCAGACCGTTCTCGATGGCCCGCAGCCCCATGAAGCGGCAGCGGTGCACCACCTCCACCCCCGGCGTGTCGGTGTCCACGATGAAGGCGGTGATCTGCTTGATCTCGCGGTCGCCTTTCATCTTCGAGGGCGTGCGGGCCATCACCACGATGACGTCGGCCACCGCGCCGTTGGTGCACCACAGCTTCTCGCCGCTGATCGTCCAGGTCTGCCCATCGGCCGAAGGCGTCGCCACCGTGCTCATGTTGGCCGGGTCCGAGCCCACCTGGGGCTCGGTCAGCGCGAAGGCCGAGATCGCCCCCTTGGCGAAGCGCGGCAGGTACTTCTGCTTCTGGGCCTCGGTGCCAAAGAGCTTGAGGGGCTGCGGTACGCCGATGCTCTGGTGGGCCGAGAGCGTCGCCGCCGTCGAGCCGCAGTAGCGGGCCACCACCGAGAGCACGCGCATGTAGTTGGTCTGGGAGAGGCCGAGCCCGCCGTACTTCTGGGGGATCTTGATGCCAAAGAGGCCCAGATCGGCCAACCCCTTCCAGACGTGGGCCGGGATCTGCTCCTCGCGATCGATGGCCTCGCCGTCGAGGTTGTCCTTGGCCCAGGCGTCGACCCGGGCGCAGATCTCGTCGCCAACGGCTTTGTCGTCGGCCCCCTGCTGCGGGTAGGGCGTGATCATCCGCACATCGAGCTCGCCCATGAAGAGCGAGGCCATGAAGCTCTTGGACTTCCAGTCCAGCTCGCGGTTGTCTTCGGCGACCGCGATGGAGGCGTCTTCCTGGCGGGTGCGGTTCTTGTTTTCGATCATCGCGGTAGCTCCTCGCCCATCGCCGGGGCCTGAATGAAGGTTCATTCATTTCTACCCCAGGGAGGACCCGCCTCACAAGGGGCGGCGCCCGCGGAGAAAATTTTTCGCGATAGTACGAAACTTCTCCGCTCGCCACCCGAAGGGCACCTCCCACTGTCAGGACAATGTCAAGAACATGTCAAGGCTGCCTGGACCTGAGGGGCTTTGGTAGACTGTATGCATCGAACATGAGACGATGTACGGTTTTAACTGTGCAGCAAACCTGACCCCTTCGACGAACCCGGCCCCCTCGACCTCTCCAGGCCCCCGACCCCGCCGATCGTCCACGATTCCCACGTCCGTGCCACCCCAGGCGCGACAGCCGTGCTTTGTCTGAACGTCTTCGCTCTCACCCGTTGGAGGTGCTCATGCTCCCCCGCTCTGGATCCCAACTGATCGCCCTCGTCGGCGCCTTCGCCCTGGCCACGCCCGCCTGGGCGGCCGACACCGTCTACAGCAACAGCGCCGGCTGCTCCATCGTGGTGGACAACACCGAGGTGCTGTTCAGCGGCTGCAACCTGCGCGTGGTCAACGGCGCTGGCAGCACCCAGGCGGTGAACGGCAAGGGCAACCTCGCGATCGGGTACAACACGGCCGACGCCACCGATCTGCGCACCGGCTCCCACAACCTCGTGATCGGCGACCAGCACAGCTACTCGTCGACCGCCAGCCTCGTCTCTGGCTTCGACAACTCCATCACCGGCACCGCCGGCGCGCTGGTCGCCGGCCAGGGCAATCGGGTGGCCAGCAGCTACAGCGGCATCGTCGGCGGCAAGCTCAACGCCACCACCGGCGTCCACGCTGGCGTGGTGGGCGGTCGGCGGCTGGTGGCCTCAGGTCGCTCCAGCTTCCTCGGCGGCGGCGACGCCAACGAGGCCTCGGCCGAATACGCCGCCAACCTCGGCGGCGTCGGCATGAACGCCAACACCACCGGCGAGGCGCTGGTGGAGGGCGTGCGCGTCCTCGACGTCTCCGACGCGGTGGTCGACGTGCAAGACGGGCTCGACACCGTCTCGCTCCTGCTGGCCGACGTCGCTGACTATGCCGACGCCACCGCCGTCACCGTCGCTGGGCTCTCCACCACGCTCGCGCAGGTGCAGACCGACCTCGACGCCTGGGAGCTGGCCGCCCTCGCCGCCGATGCCCTGCTGGACGGCCGTCTCAGCGCGGTGGAGGCCAGCGTCGCCGATGCTGGCGCCGCGATCGCCGGCCTGGGCAGCAGCCTCAGCGGCGCCCTCTCCGATCTCGGCGCCCTGGCCGCCCGCATCACCGGCCTGGAGGCCGCCGACAGCGCGCTGGCCGCCGCCGACGCCGCGCTCGACAGCCGCGCCGGCGCCGCCGAGGCCAGCCTGGGCGCCGTCGACAGCCGCCTGGGCCTCACCGAGGCAGAGCTGGTGGCCGTCGGCGCCGAGGTCACCGCCCTCGACCTCCGCATGAGCGCCGCGGAGGCCGATCTGCTCGATCAGGCCGCCGCCCTCGTCGGTTTGGAGAGCGAGGTCGCCAGCGCCGCCGCCGCCGCCGCCCTCCTCGAACCCCGGGTCGGGGCCGCCGAGGTGACCATCACCAGCCAGGCGCTCTCCCTCGGCGGGCTGAGCACCGATCTAAGCAGCCTCAGCGCCGCCCTCGACGCCAACGCCCTGGCCGACGCCGCGGTCGCCGCCGACCTGCGCAGCCAGGCCACCCAACTCAACCTCGCCCAGTCCGACCTGAACAGTGTTCAGACCGACCTCTCCTTGATGGCGATGCAGATCCTCGATCTGCAGGCCGCCCTGACCGCGGTGGAGGCCGACATCACCTCCCTCGCCGTCAGCAGCGGCAGCACCACCCTGCCCTTTGATGCCAACGAGGTCGCCGAGGTGATGAACTACCTCTCGGTGAACAGCGACGGCGACGTGGTCTTCACTGGGGCCAACGTGCTCATCCAGGACGGGTATGGCGCCACCGACGACGGCACCATCGAAGGCGGCGGCCTGTCGGGCAAAGGCAACCTGATCGTCGGGTACAACGAGTCGGGCAGCACCTGGTGCTCGGATGAGACCCAGGACCGCAGCGGCGCCCACAACCTCGTGCTGGGCTCCTGCCACAGCTACAGCGGGATCGGCAGCCTCATCGCCGGCTACGAAAACGAGATCACCAGCGCCTACTCCAGCATCACGGGCGGCTACAGCAACGTCGTGAACGCCGACTACGGCAGCGTCTACGGCGGATCGGGCACCACCATCAGCACGGATGCCGGCTACGGCCCCTGAGGCGAGCGCTCAGCCGGGGCCCATCAGGAGGTCCCGGCGAAGCGCGGCGAGGTCGGCGGCGCCGCAGAGGATCATCGCCTCGCGCAGCTCGGCCTCCAGCAGGGTGAAGATGCGCGCGGCGCCGGCCTGACCGCCCAGGGTCAACCCCCACAAGAAGGGCCGGCCCACCCCGACCGCCCGGGCCCCCATCGCCAGCGCCTTGACGACATCGGTGCCGCGCCGCAGCCCGCCGTCCACCAGCAGCTCCACCCGCTCCCCGACGGCCTCGACGATCGGTGGCAGCAGCCGGGCCGAGGCGGCGGCGGTGTCGAGCTGCCGGCCGCCATGGTTCGACACGATGAGCGCGCGGGCGCCGTGATCCTCGGCCCGTCGCGCATCGTCGGCCCGCATCACCCCCTTGAGCACCACCGGCAGCCCTGAAGTGGCCACCAACCAGTCCAGGTCGGCCCAGGACAGCGCCGGCTCGAGCAGCCGGGCCACATAGGCCGCCAGCCCCGAGCCATCAGCCACCGCCGGCATGGCGTCGAAGCCGGCGGCGACGAGGTTCTCGCAGCGCAGGCCCGCCGGCAGGCTGAACCGGTGCCGCACATCGGCCTCGCGGGTGCCAATGATCGGGGCGTCGACGGTGAGCACCAGGGCGGCGCACCCGGCCGCCCGCGCCCGCTCCACCAAGGCGCGCGTCGCGCCGCGATCCTTGTAGAGGTAGAGCTGAAACCACACCGGCCCGGTGGCGGCCCCCAGCACCGCCTCCATCGGCGTGGTGGAGAGGGTCGACAGGATGTACAGACTGCCCGCCGCCCCCGCGGCCCGCACCAGGTCGAGCTCCCCGCCGGTGGAGGCCATGCGCTGGAATGCCATCGGCGGCACCAGGATCGGCGTCTTCAGCCGGTGGCCGAGCACAGTCGTGCCCAAGGCCGGCTCCGCCACGCCGCTCAGGCAGCGCGGCAGCAGCGAGATCCGCGCCCAGGCCGCTTCGTTCTCACGCAGGGTGATCTGATCACGCGCCCCTCCAGCGTAGTAGGCCCCGATGGCCGCTGGCAGCCGCGCCAGGGCAGCTTCTTGAAAGGCTCGAGCGTTCAGCAATTCGTCCACCGGTGCCTCCTCGGCCTGGACTAACCAGCGTCGAGGCCTCCTCGCCGCGGCGCCTCTTCTTCTCGCAGGGGCCCGACGTTGAATTAGGCGGACACAACGCCAAGGAGCCTGCATGCCTCGCCGTCCCCGTCGTCGCCGCGCCGCCAGCCCGCCGCCCGCCCTGCCCACCACCACCGCCTGGGCCACCTTCGCCGATCGGCTGGTCGCCGAGGGATCGGGCGCCGAGCGCGTCGCCGACCTGCGTGAAGAGCGGCTGCGCCCCGCCGGTCGCGCCGAGATCAGCCTCTTCTCCACCGCGCCGGGCGACCCGCGCAGCCACCCGCGCCTGCGCATCACCCTGCCGCCGCCGGCCGAGGACGACTGGCGCCCCCGCTCCACGCCCGGGCCCGCCTCCGCGGGAGAGGTTGCACCCTGGCTGGAGGCGGCCTGGCACGACCACAAGGCCGAGATCGAGGCCCCGGAGCCCGCCGACAGCCCCGTGGAGGGCCGGCGCCTGCGCGCCAACCAGCGCCGTGGCCAGCGGGTGGGGCGACTGTTCACCGCCCTCGGCGCCACCCTGGCCGAGTCCAGTCGGGGCTGGCCGGCCGATCAGCAACGATCCGCCCGCTACGATCTCGCCGTTGCGCTCGATCTCGCCCACGCCCGGCCGGTGCAATTCGACAACGAAGACACCGGCACCTACCACAGCTTCGGCCATGACGCGCCCTTTGTCCACTACCTGGAGGTGATCCTGGCCTCCCTGCCCGCCGATGGCAGCCCGGCGATGGCCCTGCTCGACGCCGAGGCGCAGGCCGCTGTGGCGCGTCAGCGCCAGCAGGCCCAGGCCCACCTCGACCACCTGATGCGCCACAAGTACGCCCACGACGGCATCCGCGAGGCCGACATCGAGCGCAGCCTGGGCGGCCGGCTGATCGATCGCACCCACCGCGCCGTGGCGAGCGAGCGCCTCGACACCGTTCACTCCCTCCGCCCAAGCTATGAGCTGCTGCGCGTCGATCCCGCTTCCAGCCACCCCGCCGCCGGCGCCTGGGTCTACCGCGATGGCTCTATTCTGCGCAGGCAGGACGGCGCGCCCGTGCAGGTCAGCGACGAGGCCCTGCTGTCGGTGCCGGTGGAGGCCGCCGACCTCACTTTCGCCCGCGCCCCCCACAGCCCGCTGCTGCGCGCCAACGTCCGCTTTGATTGGGATGGCAACGGCCATGTTCAGTCACCCCCCATCGCCTGGGTGGACTGGGCAGGCCACTGCGATGTGAAGGCCGTGCTGGAGGCCGCGGGCATCACCCTCTCCAACCGGCCCTCGGTCATCGAACACCGCAGCGACACCGGCCAGACCACCGTCTACAACCGCGATCTGCTGCTGGAGATGCTGGCCAGCCTGATCGAGTTGGGCTCCACCTACCAGCGCCTCGACGGCAGCGGGGCGACGCAGTTGGGCGAGCACCGCTTTGGCGGGGCCCGCAACGACAGCCGGCCCGATCGCCTGCAGTTGCAGGGCCTCAGCCCCGGTCGATCGCTGCGCTGGCCCCTCTCCGGTCGCCAGGAGAGCTGGACGGTGGTGGGCATCGAGGACGAAGGCGGATCGCTCGATCTGGGGACCGCCTTCCAGCGTTGCATCCCAGTCGACAAACAGTGCCGATTTATCGACAATCCGCGCTTTTTGAAGACGGTGGAGGGCGACTACAACCTGATCTCCGTGGCCGGTTGCCTGCTCACTGTCGACCTGCTCGAAGAGAGCATCGACCCGGTCACCGGCTACCCAACCAGCCACCCCTTGCGCACCACCGTGGATCTGCGCCCCGACAGCGCCCAGCGCCGCTCCTACCTCGGCGCCGCCCTGCGCGACGCCAGCGCCCGCGAACAGTACCGCGCCTGGTACGACGCCGACGCCGTCGAGGTGCAGGTGGAGCTGTGGCGCTTTGTTCGCCAGGGGGATCGCTACGAAGCCCAGGTGGTGCCCGAGGGCACCGTCACCTTCCCCCTCCTTCAGCCCCTGATCGCCACCCTCTCCCGCGAGCAGCGCCTGGACGAGCCCGCGGCCTTTCAGGCCCTCCTCGACCTCGCGCTACGCCAGGGACAGGGCATCTGCGTCGACACCGACGAGGCCGCCGCCGTCTGGAACGGCGTGCTGCTTGGCGCCCGCCTCGATCGCCTCGAGGTCGACCGCGCGGCCCGCACCGAGCGCTGGCAGCTGCGCCTCGACGCCCGCTTTGGCGACGCCGCCTTGCGCTACCTCGTCCGCCGCGATGAAGAGGGGCGGCCCCAGGCCTTTTGCGCCGAGCCAGCCCCCGACGACACCGCCCCGGATTTTCTGTGGCAAGACCTGCCCGACGTCGGGGCAAAGGCCTGGGTGAACGGAGCCTGGGTGGTCAACGCCACGCTGGTGCAGCGCGAGATGATCGGCCTGCGGCCCGCTCCCACGCTGCAAGGCGGCGTGCGGGTGGACGACGAGCACCTGAAGAACGTCTGCGAGCTGCTCTGGTGCGGCCTCGCCGGTCGTCGCTTCACGCTGGTGCACCACAACGCGCGATTCGCCTTCACGGAGGAGTCGGCCTGGCAGCGTGAGATCGATGCGCTGGCTGCGGCACGGAGCGCGCTGATCTCGGACACCGCGCCGACCTTGGGTTAAGCTCTCGCAGGCTTGGTCCGATACCGACCCTGCCCAAATCAGTTGGGTCGCTCTCCCGCCAGAGGTGCGGTCATGGAAACGCGTACGTCCTCTCAATCCCTGCCGACCGTCTCGACCCTCGCGTTCGGGGCGGGCGCGCCCATCGCGCCCACCTCAGCTTCCGTAGAGACCGCGCCCGTCGCCCGCGCCGCCGAGAGCGAGCAGCCCGCGGTGGTGGTCGAGCTCTCCGCCGCCGCCCAGAGCGCCATGACACCGGTAGAGAGCCCCCGCGCGGTGGCCGCCACCGCCCGCACCACCGCTGCCGATGGCGAGCCCGCCCGCCGCGAGGCCCCGGCGACCGAGGCGCCGAGCCTCTCCTCGGTGATCGCCGCCGCCCAGACCCATCAGGTGGCGCGCCTGCGCAGCCGCGAGTTCGAAATACGGAGCACCGAGTACGCCCAGGCTGCTGCCGCGGGTGGCCACGGCGGTGTGCCCACCTTTGTGTACCAGACCGGCCCCGACGGGCGGCGCTACGCCGTGGGCGGCTCCATCGCCTATGACACCTCCCCCGCCGCCACGCCAGAGGCCTCGATCACCAAGGCCCAGCGGGTGCGCGCCGCCGCGATGGGCGGCAACGCCTCGGCCGACGACCGCGCCGCCGCCGCCGCCGCCACGCGGATGGAGGCCGACGCCCGGGCCGAGATCGCCGCGCAGCGCCTCGCCGAGATCACCCAACGCAGCGGCGCCGCCGAGCCCAGCCTGCCCAAGGTCGAGCTGGTGGTCGCCGAGGCGCCGGCCGAGCGCCCGGAAGATCGCAACCTGAAGCCCCTGCGCCTCTTCACCCGCGAGCCCCTGGCCCTCGGCCTCCCCGAGGTCGAGCTGCAGGTCCAGGCCAGCGCCGCCGACGTGGAAGAGGAGCTCATCTCCGAGCCCTTCGCGCCCACGCCGGCCTCGAATGACGACGCCGCGCCGAGCCGTGAGGTCGTGGCCTGATCGCGCCGGTGGGGGCCCCTGGTTGACGGGCCACCCGCCTTGGCGTAGGACAGGCCCCGAGGCTCCCATAGCTCAGTTGGATAGAGCAACGGCCTTCTAAGCCGTGGGTCCCAGGTTCGATTCCTGGTGGGGGCGCCTTCACTCTCCGCCTCGAACGCCCCCAACGCGCGCGCACCGGCTGAGCCTTCGCTTGCCAAACCTGCCCTTCGCGCGGCAGGAAGTGTGGGACTTATAGCAGTCTCACCGCCGTCTCCCCCCTTCATGGGGCGTTGTGCGGGGCGGTCACCTCACCGCCGCGTCCCCTCGGGGTGCAGGTGCTCCAGGTGCCGGGAGCCGCCGCTGCGCCGACCGTTCGTTTGCGCGATCGCGGGGACCGTGCACTGAGCCATCACCGAAGCGGCGGGCACCGTCCCACGGGCCGTGCTGGCGGCCAGCGGCCGATGGGGTGACCTCCGCAGGTGCTTCCCCGACAACCTTTACTACCGTATCATTGTTGCAATAAAGAGCACCCCAGGGTACGAACTCCACGCCGTGGCGGCCCCGCTTCCCGCCCTCGGCGCCGGGAGCGGCCCCATGCACCTCAACGGAAGCCCCCTGCCCCCCGTCCACAGGGGCGCCGACCGCCGTTGCGTGCAGCGCGGGCCTTTGAGGCGCCGCCACCCGCCTCGGGGAGAGCGAGCAGCCCCGACCGCGCAGGCGCTGCGCGTGCCGGCAGGAGCGAGACATCCTCCCAAGCCGCCCCCGCGCCGGGGAGGCAGCCCCGCCTCGCAGGGCACGCGCAAGGGGCTGGAGCGCCGCCTGCAGGTCCCCATCCCCACGCAGCGCCGTCGCCCCGATGACCACGGCCGCTGCCCCACTGACGAACACGGCGGCCTCACCGCCGGGAGGGTCGCCCCATGATCACGCTGCTCGCCGCCCTCCTCACCGCCCAGGCCGCCAAAGATCCGCACCACGGCGCCAGCGAAGACGGTGCCGCCCTCTACGCCCAATACTGCGCGCTCTGCCACGGCGCCGACCGCCAGGGCCACGCCGCCGACCACGCCCCGAGTCTGCGGGCGCCCGAGCTCTGGGAGAGCGCGCCGGCCCCTTACCTCTGGCAGGCCATCGCCTTCGGCCGCCCCGGCACCCCGATGGCCGCCTTCGCCGCGGAGCAGGGCGGCCCCCTCTCCCACAGCGCCCAGCACGCCTTGATGGACTGGCTGATCGAACAGTCCGGCGTAAAGCCCAAGCCCCTGCCCGAGGGCCCCATCGCTGGAGACATCGTCCGCGGTGAGGCCCTCTACGCGACCCATTGCGCCGCCTGCCACGGCGCCCGCGGCGAAGGGGTCAACGCCCCAGCCCTGGCCAACCCGGTCTTCCTCGCCAGCGCCAGCGACGCCTTCCTGCGCGACACGGTGGCCCGCGGCCGCAGCGGCACCCCGATGGCCGGCTTTCGCGGTCGCCTCACGGAGCCCGAGCTCGACGACCTCACCGCCTTCCTGCGCAGCCGGGCCGCCGGCTGGTCGGCCCCCGCGCCGGTGGAGGTGCGCCCGCCCGACCGCCGCGCCGCCGTCCAACACCCCGAAGCCCCGCCCGCCCGGCTCCCCGTCCGCGCCGATCGCTTCGTCGCCGCCGCCGATCTCGCCGCCGCCCTCGCCCAGGGCCAACGCATGGTGATCCTCGACGCGCGCCCCCTGTCGGACTGGCAACGTGGACACATCCCGGGCGCCCTGCCGGTGCCCTACTACGAAGGCGCCGCCAGCATCCTCCCGCACCTCCCCAAGGACGACACGCCGATCTTTGTCTACTGCGCCTGCCCCCACGCGGCCTCGGGCAAGGTGGTTGACGCCCTGCGCGCCGCCGGCAAGAAGGAGGCCTGGGTGCTCGATGAGGGCGTGCTGATCTGGGCTGCGCGGGGCTACCCGATGGCCATCGGCGGCGCCGGCCTCTGAGCAGGACCCTGGACGCCGGCCGCCCCCTGGGTTCAAGAGCCCCCATGCACCTGCGCGCCCTCATCACCACCCGCACCCCCGACGAGGCCCTGGCCCTCGGCCGCGCCCTGGTCGAAGCCCGCCTCGCCGCCAGCGCCCAGGTGCGGCCCATCGAGACCGTGTACCGCTGGCGAGGCGCCGTCCACGCCCATCCCGAGGCGGAGCTGGCCCTGCTCACCACAGCCGCGCGCTGGCCGGCCCTGATCGAGGCCATCTCCGCCCACCACAGCTATGTCCTGCCCCAGATCATCGCCCAGCCCATCCTCGGCACACCCGAATTCCTCTCCTGGATTGACGAGAGCACCCAATGAAGACCCTCCCCCTCGGCGCCAGCGGCCTCTCGATCACGCCCATCGTCTTTGGCGGCTGGCAGGCCGGCAAGGACTACTGGCCCGGCGCCACCGACGACGACAGCAAGGCCGCGATGGTGTCCGCCTTTGAGGCCGGCATCACCACCTTCGACACCGCCGAGGTCTATGGCGACGGCCACTCCGAGTCCCTGCTCGGCGAGGCCCTCGGCGCGGTTCGTGGACAGATCCAGATCGCCACCAAGGTCTCCTGGGAGAACCTGCGCGCCCCGGCCCTGACCGAGGCTTGCGAGGGCTCGCTGCAACGGCTCGGCACCGACTGGATTGATCTGTACCAGATCCACTGGCCGGCCGGCTCCTTCGACAGCGAGGTGGTGCCGATTGAGGAGACCCTGGGCGCCCTGCTGCGACTGAAGGAATCTGGCAAGATCCGGGCCATCGGCGTGTCCAACTTCAGCGCCGAACAGCTCCGCGAAGCGCTGGCCTGCGGGCCCGTCGACGCGATCCAGCCCTGCTGGTCGCTCTTCTGGCGGCCCTTCGAAAAGGAGACCCGCACCTTGTGCCAGGCGGCTGGCGTCACCGTCCTGGCCTACAGCCCGCTCGCCCAGGGTCTGCTCACCGGCCGCTTTCCGCCCGGCTCCACCCTGGCCGAGGGAGACAACCGCCTCGACAACCTCCTCTTTCGGTCGCCCCATGTCGAGCGGGCCTGGGCCGCACTTGAACAGATGCGCGCCCTGTCGCCCCAAACGCCCCTCAGCCACCTCGCGCTGGCCTGGCTGCACAACCAGCCCGGCGTAGCCGCCATCGTCGGCGCCCGCACCGCCGCCCAGGCCCGCGACAACGCCGCCGCCGCCGCCCTGCAGCTCGATCCAGACCTGCACGCGGCCCTCGACGCCCTGGGGGCCGCGGTCTACGCGCCCCTGGCTGAGGAGCCGATGATGTGGAGCTGGTGAGGCCTACAGACTCGCCCGCAGCGCCGCCCCCTGGCGCTCG
>JBEIQK010000007.1:0-30881 GCA_040376505.1 Alphaproteobacteria bacterium
ACGCGCTGATCCTCGACCACTCCACCAACCGCCCCGACCGGGTGGCCGCCCGCTACGCCGACCTGCGCGCCCAGGGCCTGCGCTACCTGCACGCCCCGGTCTTTATGGGGCCGGCCAACGCCCGCGAGGGCAGCGGCCTGATGCTCCTCGCCGGCCCGGCCGACGAGGCGGCGGCGCTGGAGCCGATCCTGGCCACGATGACCGGCAAGGTCTGGCATGTGGGCGAGCGGCCCGACCTCGCGGCGGCCCACAAGCTCTTTGGCAACGGCTTCCTCATCGCCACCACCGGCCTGATGGGCGACCTGCTCAGCATGGGCGGGGCGATGGGCCTCGCCCCCAACGAGGTGCTGGCCCTCTTCGATGTCTTCAAGCCGGGCAACGGCATCCAGTTCTTTGGCGGCCGGGCGGCCAAGAAGGGCGTGGGGCCCGCCTCCTTCGAGCTGAACATGGCCCGCAAAGACGTGCGGCTGATGCTGGAGATGGCCGGCGGCCCCCAGGACCTCGTGGTGCTGCCCGGCGTGACCGCCGCGATGGACCAGGCGATCGCCGAGGGCCACGGGGCCGCCGACTTCGCGGTCTACGCCTGGCCGCGGGGCCGCAAGAGCTGAGCCGGCCCTACTTCTGGCCGGCCACCATGTGCTCGGTGCGCAGGGTGTTGCGGGCGTAGTCGGGGCGGTCGGCGCTCGCCCGGGCCAGGATGGTGAGCCCGGCGGTGCGCATGGCGTCGATGGTGGGGGAGAGGGTGTCCACCGGCCGATCGCCGACGAGGCCGTCGCCCACCACCACCACGAAGTGGCCGCCAGGGGCGAGGCCTTCGACCTGGGTGCGGATCCAGGCCGCGGTGTCTTCGCGCCAGACCCGCAGGGCTTCGGTGCGGCCCATCGCCCGGAAGCTGCGCCGGCTCCCCACCTCGGCGGCGTAGCCCTCGGCGGGGCTCATCTCCAGCCAGGCGTAGCGGAGCTGCTGCATCGGCAGGTAGTCGTAGACGCCGGGGTAGGGCGGGCTCGTGAGGATGAGGCCGGTGCCGGGGGGCGGGCCCATCTTGCGGGCGTCGGCCCGGCGCAGGCGCACGACCGGCTCGGCCGGGAGGGCCTCCATCATCCGGGCCAGCTCGCGGGCCTTCTTGTGAAAGAGGATCGCCGTGGTGCCCGGCGGGCGGTGGTGGGGCACCCGGGCGTTGCTGGTGTCGCTCTCGCGAAAGCTGGCCTTGACGCAGATCGACGAGAGCACCACCTTCAAGAGGGGCCGCACCTCGACGGCCTCGTTGGCGATGCCGTCGCGCAGCCGGCCGATCTCGGCGGCGACGTGGGGCTCGTACCAGTCCACCACGATCTCGGGGATCTCGGTCTCGGTGCGCAGGCGGGCGGCGGCGGCGAGGCGGCGGCTCGCGGCGCGCAGGGCCCCGGCGAGGGCCGGCGGGCTGGTGCGGGCCCGGGCGACCAGCAGGGCGATCGGCGACAGATCGGTGCCGCTGGCCGGCCGTCCAGCGAGGGCGGCTTCGACGAGCACGGTGCCGCCGCCGCAGAAGGGGTCGTGGACAGGGCCGGCGGTGGCCTGGAGCACCCGCTGGGCCGCGTCGGGGTGCAGGCCGGCCGGGTAGGTGTGAAAGCCGTGGGTGGCGCGCTGGATGCGGCCCGAGGCGGCGACAGCCTCGGCCAGGACGGTGGCCCAGGGCTCCTCGCCGCTCTGGCGCACGGCGATCGGGGTGGCCGGGCCGGAGCGCCGTGTGGAGGAGGCCTCGTCGGCCGACTCGTCGTCGAGCAGCTCTTCGAGCAGGTCGAGGGGGTCTTGGGTCTTGTGGGGCGATGGCATGCCGGGCGGCTAACGGGCTTCACGGCTTGGCGCTGGGCGCTGATCCGGCGCCGTCGGTGGCGCGTAGGGCGGCTGGAGGTGCCGATGTTGCTGTGGATGCTGGCCTGCGCGGGCCCAGGAACGGGGAGCGGCGCGGGGGAGGCGGCCGCGGAGACGGGGGTGGCGCCGGCCGGTCGCCTGCTGCTGAGAGACGGCCGCCTGCCCGGGAGCACCGATCCGGTCGATGTTCTCATCGAAGAGGGCCTGATCGTGGCCATTGGGCCGGCGCTGTCGGGCGCGGGCGCGGTGGTCGAAGACCTCGGCGGGCGCACGCTGGCCCCGGCCTTCATCGACAGCCACGTCCACCTCGCCTACCTGCCGATGGCCGAGGAGATGGCGCGCGGCGGCGTGGCGGCGGCGGTCGATCTCGCCGCACCCATCGAGTTCTTCGCCCAGGACACCGCGGGCCTGAAGGTGATCGCGGCGGGCCCGATGATCACGGCCCCGGGGGGCTACCCCACCACATCCTGGGGGCGGAATGGCTACGGCCTGGAGTGCGCCGACACCGCCGCCGCCGTCGTCGCCGCCGATCAGCTCCTCGACGCCGGGGCGGGCGTGCTCAAGGTGCCCCTCACCGGCAGCGCCCTGCTCTCCGACGAGGCCATCGCGGCGGTGGCCGAGCGGGCCCACCTGCGCGGGGTCAAGCTGGCGGTGCATGCCCTGGGCGACGCGGTCGCGGCCCAGGCGGCGCGCCTGGGGGCCGATGTGTTGGCCCACACCCCCACCGAGACGCTGTCGGCCAGCACCTTGTCGGCCTGGTCGGGGCGGGTGGTGGTGAGCACCTTGCACGCCTTTGGCGACAGCGAAGGCGCCCGGGCCAACCTTGTGGCCCTGCGCGGGGCGGGGGCGGTGGTGCTCTATGGCACGGACTTTGGAAACTCCCGCACGCCGGGCATCCAGGCCGAAGAGCTGGAGGCCTTGTTGGGGGCCGGCCTCAGCCCGGCGGAGCTGCTGGCGGCGGGGACATCGACGCCGGCGGCCTTCTGGGGGCTCAGCCACCTGGGCAGCCTGGAGCCGGGCAAGGCGGCGAGCCTGTTGGTGCTGGATGCCGACCCGCTGGCCGATCCGCTGACCCTGGCGGCGCCGTCGGCGGTCTATCTGGACGGGGTGCGGCGCTAGGGGTCGGGCTCCAGGGTCCCTGTTCAGGTGGCGCGCGGCTCACCCCATCGGGCCCGCCGTCCTCCGCGCTGTCGAACCCGGATTGCCCGAAACTGTTCAGAACTGGGCGAACCAGCGCATCACCGCCGCCGGAAAGGCGTCGGGCCGCTGGTGGCCGGAGTCCGGCGGGTAGAGACAGTAGCGGGTCTCCGCCGCGCAGCCGGTGTGGGCGATGCAGTCGCCGAGCCCGACGTGGTCGAGGGTATCGACCTCTTCGGCGCAGGCGTGCTCCGTGGCCCAGAAGGCATCCTGCTCTTCGCCATACTGACCGGGATAGTCCTGCCAGGTGAAGTGGGTGTCATCCTCGCCAAAGAAGGTCCACACGCCGGCCGATCCGACACAGTCGAAGTCGCCGCCGCCCGCCGGCTCAAACCAGTAGGGCCGGTTGGCCGCCACCGGCGCGGTCTTCGCCACCCGGTCGCCCAGAAAGCAGCCCACCACCGCCGCCATGTCGCCGCCCCAACTGTGTCCGGTGACGTAGATGCGATCGGTGTCGATGCAGAGCTCGGCCTCCAGGCGGTCGAGCAGGGCGGCGGTGAAGACGAGGTCCTGATCGCCCTGGGCCGGGTCGGCGTGGGGGCCCAGCAGCCAGCCGCCGTAGTTGCCCCAGCCCTCAAAGTCGCGCCACAGCGGGTCGGGGTAGGCGAAGATCGTGTCGCCCGCGCTGTGCTGCTCGAGATCGAGGTAGGGGGCGATGTCTTCGCCGAGCCAGTTGGTGCCCGGGTAGCCCAGGACGAGGGCGTAGGCCTGCTCGGGATCGTAGCCCTCGGGCAGCGAGAGCCAGTAGCCCCGCTCGCCATCTCCGGCCACGCCGGCGTCGACCGTCTGTTGAAGGCCGCCGGGGGGGAGGCTGGTTGGCAGCCCGCAGCCGGCCGAGCGGGTGCTCGCGGGGGTGCCGGTGTCGTCTGGCGCGCCGCTGTCGTCGGAGACGGCGGCGCTGTCGTCGCTCTCGGGCTTGTCGGTGGGGGCTGTGGCGCAGGCGAGGAGCAGCAGGAGCATGGCGACCTCCAGGGGCACGGTATCCACCCCCGGCCGGCCGCGCCTGCTCAGACCACGGTTCGCCACCACGGATCCAGGCGCACCAGGGCGTGGCGCTCGTCGCCGAGGTCGCGCGGCTGGCCGATGCGCGGCGCCACGAGGCCCAGGCGACCCTCCCGGGCGGCCTCCTCCAGCACGCAGATGGGCTCGTCCCAGGCGTGGATGGCCAGATCAAAGGTGCTCCAGTGCACGGGCAAGAAGGGCCCGCCGCCGAGCCGGTCGAGAGACTTCAGCGCCTCCCAGGGACCCAGGTGGATGTCGCCCCAGGCCGGGTGAAAAGCGCCCACCTCGAGCAGGATCAGGTCGAAGGGGCCGAGGCGCTGGCGGACCTCCTCCAAGGCGGGCTCGGGGCCGGTGTCTCCCGAGAAGAAGACCCGGTGCCGCGGGCCGTGAAAGACGTAGCTGGCCCACAGGGTGGCGTTGCGGTCGAGCGGCCCGCGGCCGGAGAAGTGCTGGGCCGGCGCCGCGGTGATCGCCGCCTCTACGCCGGGGATGGCCGCTTCTTCCCACCAGTCCAGCTCGATGATGCGCTCGGGCGGCACGCCAAAGCGCTCCAGGTGCGCACCCACGCCGAGCGCCGTCACGAAGGGGCAGGACTGGGTGGCGGCGAGGCGGGCGACGGCGTCGGCGTCGAGGTGATCGTAGTGATCGTGGCTGATCAGGATGGCGTGCAGGGGCGGCAGCTCGTCGATGGCGACGGGTGGCGGGTGAAAGCGGCGCGGGCCGATAAGCTGGGAGGGGCTGGCCCGCTGGCTCCAGACCGGATCGGTGAGGAAGCGGGCGCCGTCGAGCTCGATGAGGACGGTGGAGTGGCCGAGCCAGGTGGCGCGGAGGCCGGTGAGGGGCGGGCTGCGCCAGTCGACAAGGGGAGAGACCAGCGGCAAGGGGGCCGGCGGCCGGCGCTGGGCCTTGCTGGTGAACATCTCAAAGGCGGCGCCGACCCCGCCGGCGAGATCGAGCCCCGGCCCCTTTCCGGAGGGGTTGGCGAAGGTGCCTTTCTTCCACAGGGGGCTCGCCTCCATGCGGGACTGGCGGCGGAGGGCGCGCTCAGCGGCGGCCTCGGTGAGGGCGGTGGTGCAGACCTTCACAGTGGGCTCCGGGCCTGTCGAAAGCCCGACATCGGGCGACGGGTGAACGCAGGCGCCCGGCGCGGATAACGTGGGCTCCCCACGCTGCCAGCGAGCGCCGCCATGCTCCAACCTGCCCTCCCCGAGCACCGACCGGGTGAGCCCCTTCGCGGGCGCCCCGGCGATCTGCGCCTCATCGCCCAGGTGCTGCTGCGCGCGCCGCTGCTCCTGCTCCTGGCCGCCCTTTGCGGCCCCCTCTGGCTGCCCTTTGGTCTGGGCCTGCTCGTCTGGGGCTGGCCACCCAACATCCCCTCCTTTGGGCAGGTGGCGCGCTACGGCTCGCTGATCTGGACGGTCTCGCCGCCGGCGCCGGGTCTGTCGCTGCCGATGCGGCTCTACCTGAGCCAGTCGGTGCTGCGAAAGGTGCTGGTGATGCCCCTGTGGGGGCTCTGCTGGTTTGTCGATCTGCTGCTCTTTGGCCGACAGCTCGCCGCCATTCGGGTGGAGCGGCCCCTGCTGGAGATCAGCGCCGCCCGCAGCGGCAGCACCCAGATCGCCCGCTACCTGGAGGCCGATCCGGAGCTGGTGGCGCCCTCCTTTTTGCAATTTGTCTTTCCCTACCGCTGGCTGTGGTGGCTGGCCCCGCGCACCCTCGGCCGTGTCATCACCCCGGCGCAGGTGCGACACAAAATGGAGCAGATGGTGCCGCCGGAGTTTGTGCAGCGGCACGAGGGGGACCCCTTCCGCACCGACACCCTCGACGGGGCGCTCTACCTCGCCCACCTCAATCACCTAGCCCCCTTCCTTGGCCCCCGCGTTCTAAGCGATGAATTCGGCTTTGCCAGCGCCCACCCGGCCGCCCAGGCCCTCATTCGCGGGGTCTTCGTCGATCTGATCGAGGCCATCGGCCGAAAGACCCTGCTTCACGCCGGGCCGGGGCCCGATGGCCGGCCGCGCCGACTGTTTATGAAGGGACACTTCATCGGCGCCGCTGAAGAGCTGGAGCGCCGCTTCCCCGACGCTTGCTTCCTCACCGTGGTGCGCCATCCGCTGCCGCGCCTGCAGAGCGCCATTAATTTCCTGCGTGCCAACCCGATCGATCCGGTCCTGGGGCCTCCCCCCTGGGGCTGGCTGGTCGACGGCATGCTGGACAGCGAGCTGCGCTACTGCGCGGCCGAACAGGCCTTCTTCTCGGCGGAGGGGTCGGGGGCGCGCTGCGTGGTGCGCTTTACCGACTTTGTTCACGATCTCGAGGGCACGATGGGCGAGGTCTATCGACGCTGCTTTGGCGTAACCGTGCTGCCCACCCATGTGCCCCGGGTGCATGAGCCGCGCGCGCGCACCGGCTACCTGCTCAATCGTTCTCTCTCCCAACTGGGCATCGACGAGGCCGCGCTGGAGGCCCGCTTTGGCGGCTACATCGACTGGATCGAGGCCCCCCGCCAGAGCACCCCGGTGGCGCAGGCCATCCCCCCGGCGGCGAGCAGGTAGGCGGCGACGTCGACCTCCACCACGGCGACGCCAGCGGCCTCCAGGCGGGCCCGGGTCTGGGGGCAGCGGGCCGGCATCACCACGGCGCGGGGGCCCACCGTCACGAAGTTCATCGCCCGTCCGTGCAGGGTCTCGTGATCGGCCGGCAGCTCGATCAGGTCGAAGCCCGTAAGCGCGGCCCGCATCTCGGGGTGCAGGCGATCGGAGAGCACGGCGGCGAGGCCCTTGTCGAGGAGGTTCACGGCGCCCAAGGTGTGCTGGACCCCGGCGCCGAGGGGGGCGGTGACGAGTCGGACGCCCAGGTCGGCGAGCAGGGGCCGGAGTTGGGCGGCGGCCTCGGCGTTGGTGCGGCGGCCCAGGCCCAGCAGGACGGTCTGTTCATCGAGCCACAGGGCGTCGGCCCCCTCAAAGGTGGCCCGCCCCCGCAGGCTGCGCAGGATCGGCACCCCCAGGCCGGCCAGGACCTCGGCCATGGCGCGCTCCTCGCCGGCTCGCTGCTCGGCGGCCATGCGGGCCAGCACGGCTCCCTCGGGGGTCATCCAGTACAGATCGCGCTGAAAGAGAAAATTGGGCCGCGTCGCCGCGTGTTGGGGGATGGCGTCGAAGACCTGCACGCCGAGCGCGGTGTAGGCGGCGCAGAGCGCGGCGCGCTCGGCGCGGATCTGTTCGAGGGGCGGGCGGCCGAGCATCAGCCAGTCGCCGGGCGCCTCGGGGAATTCCAGCTCGGGGCCGGGCTGCGAGAGGGTGACGGCGCGCAGGGGGGCCACCTCGGAGCCAACCCGAAAGGGGGCCCAGCGGTCTCCGAGCTCGGTGGCGTGCGGCCTTTCGCGGGGGACAAAGCCAGGGCCGCCCAGGGTGGAGGGTCGCTCAACGCCAGTCGTGTCGGTCTGCGGCATAGCCGAGCTCCAGGGCGAGGGACTGAACCCCGGGCTGGGCCAGGGCGCTCTCCAGGTAGGGGGCCCGATCGTACCAGCGGGCCGCCCGGGGGCGTCGGGTGGTCATCACCAGCGGCAGGGCGGCGTCGCGCAGGGCGGGGTCGTCGCCGAGGCCCATCCAGTCGGCGATGCCGGCCAGGGCGGCGGCGCGGGGGGCCGGGTCTTCGATCAGCGACTCAAAGCGCACCCGGTGGGTGGGCACGTCGGCCCAGTCGCGCAGCAGGGCGGTGTGGGCGCTCCGCCACTGAAATGCACAGACCTCCACCAGCCGGGCCTTCGTCCAGGCCTGCCAGCCGGGGGGCAGGTCGAATTTCCACCAGCCCGCGCGGCTGGGCACCCCGGAGTAGCCGATGATGTCGAGCCCGGGCACCTGGTGGGCGTGGAAGGCCGGGTAGGTCCAGCCGTCGGCGAGGCCGTTGATGCTGGCCGCGGGGTTGCGGGTGAGGTGCAGCAGCCGCAGCCGCGCCTTGGGAAAGAGCCGCTCCAGGAAGGGCCGCCGGTAGGCGTTGGAGGGGGTCTTGATGAGGAGGGGCAGCCGGCCGCGCTCCTCGGCGGTGGCGAGGCGCCAGGGCCGCGGACAGACAAAGGGCGGCTCCTCGATCAGCAGGCCCTCGGGGGGGCCGTCGGCGGGGGGCAGATCGGGCAGCAGGGCCTCGATCCGCCGGGCGTCGAGATCGTAGAGGCGGGGGTGGACCGGGTGCCCTTGGCGGCGCAGGTCGCCCAGCAGGTGGATCCACAGGCCGTCGATGTCGTCGGGGCCGCCGTTGGCGCGCAGCGCCGTCTGCAGGGCGGCATGGGTGTCCTCGGGGCCGATGTCGAGGGCCGTCCACTGCAGGGCGAGGCGCATGGCCACCTCGACGGCGAAGCGCCAGGCGCATTCCTCGTCGAGGGGTCCGCTGTCGTAGCCACCCACCTCCCACTGGAGGTGGCTTTCGAGGGCGGCGAGCGACGCTTCTGGGACATCGGCGCCGAGCGCATCATCGGGGCCGCTCTGCGGGTAGCGCAGGCCGACGAGGCCGAGCATCGGGTTGAGCTCGGCGCGCAGGTGCAGGCAGCGGTGGCTGCGGCGCAGCAGCTCGGCGGTGGCGCTCGATCCGCCCCGGGAGCTGCTGCCGAGGATCACGACATGGGCGAGCTCCGCGCGCAGGCGAGGCGGCGGCGGGGGCAGGTGGCGGGCGAGGGCCGCGAGGCGGGCGCGGACCCGGTCGATCTCAGCGTCGGACATGCCCGGGTGGCTAATTCCCTTCAGGGCGACTCGTACTCGGTGAGGGCCTGGCCGGGGATCAGCGACCAGGGCGGGGCCGGCTGCTGGTAGAGGTAGATGAGCAGGCCAAGCTGCCCGATGATCAGCACCAGACCGAGGCCGAAGAGCAGCCGAGGCTTGTCTATGGGCGGGGCCGGGCGGTAGGCGGTGGCCGTGGCGGGGCCGCGGGGGAGGGCCGGGCGGTGGCGGGGTGGCATGGGGGCGCTCCGCGGGGGAGCCTACCGCAGCGGGATGTCAAGCGGTGACAAAGGTGGCGGGCGGGCACGATTGGGGGTGTATGGATTGCGGCCCGGCGGGGCGGCTCGTTACCCTGCGGGGGGCCCCTGCCGTGTGTCGGCGGCGGCTGGCTGGAGCGCCTGTGTCTCGCCGTCATCCCCCGATCTCCCTCGACGCGATCGCCCTGGTGGTGGCCTGCAATGGGCTGCTGGCCTTTGCGATCGCCCACCGCTACCGCGCGCTGTCCGAGGAGTGGGCGGCCTGGAACACCTCGGCGGGCGCCCACGCCACCCTGGCGCCGCGGGCCGATCTCAACCAGGGCAAGACAGGCAAGGTCAAGGGGGGTGCGCCATGAGCCGCCGCGAGCTGCTGATCGCCACGGGGCTGCTGGTGGCCAACCTGCTCTTTGTGGAGTGGGTGGTCTACGATCTGGCCACCGGCGCCCTGGGCCCCTCGGTCGACCCGGCGACCTTCAATGTGGCGCGCTCGGTGGAGACCCAGCCCGAGCAACCACGGCCGGGGAACCCGCGCTGATCGGCGTTTTTGTCAGGGTGACCAGGCCACGGTGATAGACCGGCGGGCCGCGAAGGCGAAGGTGGTCTCAGACACGCTGCCGTCGGGCCAGGACACGCGCAGGGCCTCGATGGTGTCGGCTTCGCCGAGGCCGAGGTGCACGCGGCTGTCGCGGGCGGCGTTGAGGCCGCTGGCGTGGGTGGCCTCGGCGATGAAGGTCTGACCGCCGGCCTCCACCTCCACCCGGGCGCCGAGGCCGAAGGGGTTGCCGGGTGGGCCCTGCAGGCGCAGGTCCAGCCAGCTCCCGGCGGTGCAGGACTGGGAGAGGTACAGGTGTGGCCAGTCATTGATGACGGTGACGAGGATGTCGAGCACGCCGTCGTCATTCCAGTGGTCGACCACCACCGAGCGCCCGGAGTCCAGCGCGTCGAGGCCGAGGGCGGGGGCGACGTCGGTGAAGGTGCCGTCGGGCTGCTGGGAGAGCAGGGTGTCGGCCAGCTCCAAGGGCTCGCGGGGCTCCATCTCGCTGATGAGGTCGCCGTGGACGGCGAGGATGTCGAGGTCGCCGTCGTTGTCGTGGTCGAAGAGCATCGAGCCCCAGACCATGTCGGGGTCGCCCTCGGCCACCACCTCCTGCACCCCGGCGACCGCGGCGCTGTCGTAGAAGCGACCGGCGCCATCGTTGATCATCAGGTTGCAGGCGTCGGAATTGCCCAGGAAGAGGTCGAGGTAGCCGTCGCGGTTGACGTCGCCGGCCGTGCCGCTCATGCCGCCGACGACGGGCGCGCAGCCGCAGCGGTCGACGCCGGAGGTGAAGCGGCCGCCGGCCTCGTTTAGGAAGAAGGCGTTGCCGCCAAAGACATTGCCCTGGTCGTTGATGGCGTACAGCTCGGGGTACAGGTCGTTGTTGGCGTCGAAGAAGAGGCCTTGAAAGGTGAGCGCGCCTTCGGTCTCGGGGAGGGCTTGCAGGGTGATGTCGGTGAAGACGCCTGTGCCGTCGTTGTCGTAGAGGCGGTCACCGCGGCTGCGTCCGCCCGGCATGCGCACGGGCAGGGCGAGGTCGACGTCGCCGTCGCGGTCCCAGTCGGCGGCGATGGGGGCGGTGTAGCCGTAGCTGCTGTTGAGCGCGCCCAGCGTGGTGGCGGTGACGTCCTGAAAGCTGCCGTCGCCCTGGTTCTCATTCCAGGCGACCCGGGTGGTGGAGCCGGTGACGCCGATGTCGAGGTCGCCGTCGCCGTCGCTGTCGGCGAGGCCAAAGCCGGTGGCGCCCGACTCGCCGCTCGCGAGGGTGGGGCCGGGGTTGTAGGCGTCTCCGTCGCGCCAGAAGACCTGGGCGGGGCCGGTGACGTAGGCGAGGGCCACGTCGAGGTCCTGGTCGCCGTCGAGGTCGGCGACGGCGGCGCCAGCGCCGGCGGCGTGGGGGCTGTCCTCGCTGTGAATGCCGCCCAGTCCCCAGTCCTGGGCGACGTCGATGTAGGTGGGGGCGGCGGTGGGGGCGTCACAGGCCTGCTCCTCGCCGAGGTCGAGCCAGGCGGGCTGCTCGGCGGGGGGCTCGGCGGAGCTGGTGTCGGCGGACTTGCCGCCGCAGGCGAGGAGCAGGCTGGGCAGGAGGAGGCGCATGGGGGCAGGGTAGCGCGGGTGGGGACCCGGGCCCAGGGTTGGGCGCTCGGGGGGGCTCCCCTCCTTGACCCACGGCCATCCGACAAGGCCTCCGGTAGGAGGTCGATCGGCCTCAGGCCGGCGGGACTTCGGCCCAGGCCGGGTTCACCACGGTGAGGAGCAGCTCCAGCTCGGCCAGATCGAGGGTGTTGCTCTGATCGAGGTCGAAGAGCCCGAAGTCATTGGGGTGGCGGGCGCCGCGGGAGAATTCCGCCCGCTGGAGGAGGCCGTCGCCGTCGACGTCGAGGCGGCGCATCCAGGGTTCGATCAGGGCGGCGTTTTCGGGCTGCCGCGGGGCGAGGCGCAGGGCCAGGGCGCCGATCAGGGCGAGCCCGCCAAGGGCGAAGAGGAGGTTGGCCCGCATCAGCGCGCCGCCTCGACGAGTTGGGGCCACAGCTCATCGGCGAGGGGGTCTGTCCAGGGCAGGGGCTGGCCCGCGGCGTCGAGCAGCTCCAGGGTGGGGCCGGGCTCGGGTGGGCGGGGCCCGGCGAGGGCGGCGGTGTGGGCGCGCAGGCGGCCCCGGGCGCTGCGTATGCTCTGTTCACCCAGCATCGACTCAGCGAAGACGTAGTCGCGGCCGAGCTCTTCGAAGGTGGGCTTGTCGGCGAGGCCCAGCGAGGTGAGCAGTGGGGCGGTGAGGTCTTGGAGCTGAACCAACTCGTCGCGGCGGCCAGGGGGCAGGCCGGGGGCGCGGATGATCAGCGGAACGTGAACATTCTCGTCGTGCAGCGAGATGCGGTGGTTCATGGCGCCATGGGCTAAGATGTCTTCGCCATGGTCGCTAAAGAGCACCACCACGGTGTTGTCGGCGATGCCCAGATTGTCAATCGCCTGCAGCACGCGACCGACATGGGTGTCGGCATAGGCCACGGCGCTGTCGTACACACCGTTGATGAAGGCGATGTCGTCGGCGGTGAGGGGCTCGCGCGGCCAGTTGGGGTCGGCGGCGTGGGCGGCCAGGGCGTTGAACATGGCTGGATCGAGGAAGGAGGCGTCTTTGGTGCGCAGGGGCGGCGGCTGGAACTCGGGAAAGAAGGCCGTGTCGGTGAGTCGCTCCCAGAAGAGGGGGTTCTCGGCCTGGTTGACGAGGGCGCCGGTGTAGTCAGGGGTCTCGCTGTGGTGCAGGGGGCCTGGCTTGATGTAGGGCGAGTGGCAGTCGTAGCCGTGAACAAACAAAAAGAAGGGCCGATCGCCGGCCGAGAGCACCTCCAGTCGGCGCAGGGCCTCGGGCACGGTGACCTGAAAGCTGGCGAAGGGATGCGTGGTGCTCTGGTAGCGCTGGAAGCCGGCGCCCATACCAAAGAGCGGCGCGAGGTGCCCGCTGGCGACGACGGCCTCGGTGCGCCAGCCGGCCTGGGCGAGGCGGTTGGCCAGGGTGGGGGTGTCGGGGCGCAGGCGGTAGGTGGCGTAGTCGAGCGGGCCAAAGGTGCTTGGCTTCTTGCCCAGAAAGAGCCCGGCGTGGCTGAAGAGGGTCTCGTTGCTGGCGGCGTAGGCGGCGGTGAAGGTGGTGGCGGTGGCGGCGAAGGCGTCCATCGCCGGGGTCAGGCTCTCGCCGTTGTGGCCCTTCTTGCCCAGGCGGTCGGCCCGCATCGTGTCGACCGAGATCATCACCAGATTGGGCGTGCTCATCCCCACCCCGCCCTCGCAGGCGCAGAGCAGCAGGGCGGCGAGCAGGCTGGCGGGCCTAGAAGATCTTGATGTGCTGTTCACGGACGCCCAGGTAGGTGGCGGGGTCGGTCTTCTGTTCACCCATCCAGGTGCGCAGGGCCTGCTCCATCTCGTAGGCGGCGCGGGCCTCGGCGGCGCTGGTGTCGGCGGTCTCGCCGGGGTCGGACTTCAGGTTGTAGAGCCGCTTCTCGCTGTCTTCGAGGTCGAGGACGAACTTCTGATCGCCCTTGCGGTAGGCCCGCAGGTGAACGAAGAGCCGGTAGTCGGACTCGCTGAAGATCGGGTAGTCGCCGCCCTCGCCGCGGAGCAGGGGCAGCAGGCTCTTGCCCTGGGCGCCCTCGGGGCCCTTCACGCCCAGGTAGTCAAAGGCGGTGGGGAAGATGTCGAGGGTGCGCACCGGCGTGGTGATGGTGCGCGGCGTGGGGTCGCCGGGAAAGCGGATGATCAGCGGCACATGGGTCTGGTGCTCGCAGACGGTGGCGCCGTGGTCGATGTAGCCATGCTCCATGAACTCTTCGCCATGGTCGGCGGCCACGATCACCACGCTCTTGTCGAGCAGGCCGGTGGTGGCGAGGTGATCGAGGAGCTTGCCCACGCGGGCGTCGGCCTCCTTGACCTTGGCGTCGTAGACGGCCTTGAGAAAGCGGATGTCTTCGGGGGAGAGGCCCTCGAGGCGGGCCGGGTCGCCGGGGTTGACGATGGCGGCGAGGCCCTTCTCGCGCAGCTTCGCCTGCTCTTCGATGCCGCCGTCGAGCGCGCCCTGGTAGTCGGGCACGGCGGCCCGCGGCGTCTGGTCGACGAGGGGGTGCTGGCCGTGGACATCGTAGCCGTGAACGAACAGAAAGAACCTGCTGTCTTTGTTCTGGTCGAGCCAGGCGAGGGCCGGCGGCAGGCTGTAGTCCATGCCGGCGAACTTGGAGTCGTCGAGGTAGACGCTGTAGCCGCGGTTGTAGCCAAAGCGCCCCGAGACGCCGGCCCCGCCGGTGAAGGCGGCGGCGGTGTAGCCCTTGGCGATCAGCGACTCGGGCCAGGTGGGCACGTCGGGCGAGAGGCTGGCCTCGACGGTGGCGCCGTCGGCGGGATCGCCGGTGCCCTGGGCCAGCTTGTTGACCATGCCGTGGCTGGAGGGGAAGCGGCCGGTGAAGATCGACAGGGTGGCCGGCACCGTCCAGGGGGCGGCGGCGGTGGCCTGGGTAAACACGGTGGCCCCGGCGCCGAACTTGTCGATGTTGGGCGTCAGGCCGGCCTTGCTGCCCGACAGGCCGGTGGCGTCCCAGCGCAGGGAGTCGACGATGATCAGGATGACGTTGGGCTCGCCCTGCACCGCCGGGGGCCCCTGGGGCTTGGGCGCCTCGGCCACGACGGGCTTGGGCGGCGCTGGGGTGGCGGCCGGCTGGGGATCACAGGCGAGGAGCAGGGCGAGGAGGGGCAGGGCGTGACGCATGGCAGACATGCTACCGCAGGGCGTGTCGGATGGGTGTCAACCCCGGGTGGAAAGCAGCCGGGCCCGCCGGATGCGCTTAGGCCCCTGCTCGCTGTAGAGTGCGGAGAGATCGATGAAGTCGCTGCGCGATCGCGTGATCCTGTTGACCGGTGCCTCGAGGGGCATGGGGGCGTCGATGGCCCGTCGGCTGGCCGCCGAGGGGGCGCGGCTGGCGCTGGTGGCCCGCAGCGCCGCGCCCCTCGACGCCCTGGCGGCGGAGGTGGGCGGCCGGGCCTACCCCCTCGATCTGGCCGATCTGGGCGCGCTCCCGGGGCTGGTCGATCGCGTCGTGGGCGAGTTGGGCGGCCTGCAGGGCATCGTCCACAACGCGGGCGTGGAGACCTTTGGCCACATGGCCAGCGCCGATCCGGGCCACATCGAGCAGACGCTGACGCTCAACCTGACGGCGCCGATGCTGCTCACCCGCTACGCCCTGCCCGCCCTGCTGGCCGCCCCCGAGGCCCAGGTGGTCTTTCTGGGCAGCACCGCCGGCCTGATGGGCACCCCCTACGGCGCCGCCTACGCCGCCTCGAAGGCGGGCCTGCTGGCGGCCTCTTTGTCGCTGCGCATGGAGTTTGCCCACACGGCGGTGGGCTTTAGCGCGGTGCTGCCCGGCTTTGTGCATGGCGCCGGCATGCACGAGGTCCACAAGCAGGAGGTGGGGGCGGCGCCGGCCTTGGCGGGGGGCACCACGGTGGACGCGGTGGTGGCGGCGGTGGTGCGGGCCTTGTACAACAACCCGGCCGAGGTGATCGTCAACAGCCCGCCGATGCGCCCGCTGCGGGTCTTTTCGGCGCTGGCCCCCGGGCTCTCCCAACGCCTCGCGATGGCGGTGGCGGGCCCCTACATGCGGCGCCTCGCCGACCACCGGCAGGGCGGGGCCAGATAGGCGCTCTCGCCAGGGGCCGCGAGCGATTACAGGGCCGGCCCCCAAACCCGGCAACCGTTTGAAACCCTGGACCCTCCTGTCCGAGAGCCAGACCCCCGAGGGTCACCCGCTTACCCTCCACGAGCGCCGTGGCATGTACCTGATTCGGGTGCGCGGCCAGGACCTGATGGGCAGCCGCGACCACGGCTCCGAAGAAGACATGGCTCGGGTGGCCTGCTTGCCGCGGCGCCCGGGCACCACCGTGCTGGTGGGGGGCCTGGGCATGGGCTTCACCGCGCGGGCGGTGCTCAACGAGCTACGCGGCGACGGCCTCCTCACGGTGGTGGAGCTGAGCGAGACGGTGGTGGAGTGGAACCGCCACCTGCTGGGCGGGCTCTCCGACAACCCGATCGAAGATTCGCGCCTGACCTTGGTGATCGACGATGTCTATGAGGCGATGGCGCGCAGCCCCGGCACCTACGACGCCATCCTCCTCGACGTCGACAACGGCCCCATCGCCATGACCCAGTGGGCCAACCGCGATCTGTACACGGTCAACGGTCTGCGAAACGCCCGGCGGGCCCTGCGCCCTGGCGGAACGCTGGTGGTCTGGTCTGTTCATGGCTCGCCCTCCTTTGAGCGGCGTCTCGAGCTGGCCGGCTTTGCGGTCGAGGTCTACAAGGTGCGCCCCCGCGACCGTTATGGGGGCCCCCGCCACACCCTCTTCGTCGGCCGCATGCCGCCTCTTGGCTACACGCAGCCGCCGAAGGTCAACCTGGACTGAGCACGATGGCCGCGCCCCGCCTTGAAGCCTACATCCCCGAGACCGGCTTTCGCCAGCCCGACGACGCCCTGGAGGCCTTCCTCCGCTGGGTGACGGACAGCGGGATCACGCTCTACGCCCATCAAGAAGAGGCGGTGCTCGAGCTCTTCGCAGGCAACCACGTCATCCTCGACGCCCCCACGGGCTCGGGCAAGTCGCTGGTGGCGCTGGCCCTGCACTTCAAGACCTTCGCCGAGCTCGGCAAGAGCTTCTACACAGCGCCCATCAAGGCCTTGGTGAGCGAGAAGTTCTTCGCCCTGTGCAAGCTCTTTGGCGCCGAGCATGTCGGCATGATGACCGGGGATGGCGCCATCAACCGCGACGCGCCGATCATCTGCTGCACGGCAGAGATCCTGGCCAACCTCGCCCTGCGCCAGGGCGAGGGCGCCAAGGTCGACACCGTGGTGATGGACGAATTCCACTACTACGCCGACCCCGACCGCGGCATGGCCTGGCAGCTCCCCCTGCTGACCCTGCCGCGCACCACCTTTTTGTTGATGTCGGCCACCCTGGGCGACACCACGCGCATTCGCGAAGACCTCGAGCTGCGCACCCAGCAAAAGGTGGCCGAGGTGCGCGGGGCCCACCGCCCGGTGCCGCTCACCTTCAAGTACTCGATGAAGCCGATCTCCGAGGCCATCCAGGACCTCGTGCGCTCGGCCCGCTGCCCGATCTATGTGGTGCACTTCACCCAACAGGCCGCCGCCGAGCAGGCCCAGGCCCTGATGAGCCTGGACTGGTGCACCAAAGAGGAGAAGAAGGCCATCTTGGAGGCCGTGAAGGGCTTTCGCTTCACCAGCCCCTTCGGCTCCACCATTCGCCGCTATGTGCTGCACGGCGTCGGCCTGCACCACGCCGGCCTGCTGCCCCGGTACCGCCTCCTCGTCGAGCGCCTCGCCCAGCAGGGCCTCTTGAAGGTGATCTGCGGCACCGACACGCTGGGGGTGGGCATCAACGTGCCCATTCGCACCGTTTTGTTCACCCAGCTCTGCAAGTTCGACGGCGAGAAGGTCGGCATCTTGAAGGTGCGTGACTTCAAGCAGATCGCCGGCCGGGCCGGCCGCGCCGGCTTCGACACCGAGGGCACTGTCCTCGTGCAGGCCCCCGAGCACATCATCGAGAACGCGCGGCTCGAGGCCAAGTTCGCCGACGATCCCAAGAAGCGCAAGAAGATGGTGAAGGCCCAGCCCCCCACCCGCGGGTACAAACACTGGGACGAAGAGACGATGAAGCAGCTCATCGAGCGGCCGCCCGAGGCCCTGGAGAGCCGCTTTACGGTGGATCACGGTCGACTGTTGATGGTGATGCAGCACGCCATCGAGACCCATGGCGACGCCCGCCCCGGCGTCGACGCGATGGTGCGCCTCATCGACCAGAGCCACGCCACCGCCAACGAGAAGGTGGCCCTCAAGGCCAAGGTCGAGACCCTGGTCGACGGCCTGCGCCGGGCCAAGGTCGCCGCCGAAGACCAGGGCAAGCTGGTCCTCGACCCCACCCTGCCCCGCGACTTCAGCCTGCACCACTCGCTCTCGCTCTTCCTCATCGAGGCCTTGTCCACCGTCGACGCCAAGAAGGAGGACGCCGCCTACGACCACCTCACCTGGGTCGAGGCCATCCTGGAGAGCCCCCGGCAGGTGCTGCTGGCGCAGGCCCACAAGGCCCGCGGCGAGGCCATCAACGCGCTCAAGGCCGCTGGCGTGCCCTACGAAGAGCGCACCGAGGCCATCGAGCACATCTCGTGGCCCAAGCCCAATGCCGAGCTGATCTACGCCATCTTCAACGCCTATGTCGAAGCCCACCCCTGGGTGAGCGGCGAGGACATCCGCCCCAAGAGCGTGGCCCGACAGATGCTGGAGGGCTTCACCAGCTTCGCCGACTACATCAAAGACCTCGATCTGCAGCGCTCCGAAGGCGTGCTGCTGCGCTACCTCACCGACGTCTACAAGGCGATGGTGCAAAACGTACCGCCGGAATTCCACGGCGAGCTGTGGACCGACCTCGTCGCCCGCCTGCGCGCCACCCTCGCCATCGTCGACGAGAGCCTGCTGATGGAGTGGGAGACCCTCCTCGCCGGGGCCGACGGCAAGAAGGGCCCCGTGGTGCTCGACATCTCGGCCGATCGCAAGCTGTTCTTCGCCCGCATCCGCGCCGAGCTGCACGCGCTGGTGGCCGCGCTGTCCAAGGGCGACTTTGAGACCGCCGCCGCCGCCCTTCACGCCGACCCCGACGAGCCCTGGACCCCCCAGCACCTCGACGAGGCCCTCGCCCCCTTTGTGATCGAGCATGGGGCCGTCGCCTTCGACCACCGGGCCCGCCTCGCCGCCCACACCAAAATCGAGGCCATCGGGGCCCACCGGTGGCGGGTCTCCCAGGCCATTTTGCCCCCCGCTCCCCGCGCGGTCGAGCATGAATTCGACGAAGACGAAGGCGAGGTCGACGCCTGGCAGATCGAGGGCGAGGTGGATCTCACCGCCGACACCAACCCCGAGGGGCCGCTCCTGCGCCTGCGCCGCATCGGCCCCTGAGGGTTAGGGGCCGCCCCCGCTTGGAGGCCCCTGTGGTGCAGACCCCCGACATCCTTGATGAGATCGACGCCCTGCGCAAGCAGCGCAAGGCCGTCATCCTGGCTCACTACTACCAGGAGCCCGACATTCAGGACCTCGCCGATCACATCGGCGACTCCTTGCAGCTCGCGAAGGCAGCCCAGGACACCGAGGCCGAGGTCATCCTCTTCTGTGGCGTTCACTTCATGGCCGAGACGGCCAAGATCCTGAACCCCGGCCGCATCGTGGTGATCCCCGACATGGCGGCCGGCTGCTCGCTGGCCGACGCGGCGCCGGCGAAGAAGATCGCAGCCTGGAAGGCGGCGAACCCCGGCCATGTGCTGGTGAGCTACATCAACTGCTCGGCCGAGGTGAAGGCCCTCTCCGACATCATCTGCACCTCGAGCAACGCCGTGCGGGTGATCGAGAGCATCCCGGCCGATCAGGGCATCCTCTTCTGCCCCGACCGCAACCTCGGCGCCTGGCTGGTCAAGCAGACCGGCCGCGAGATGAAGCTCTGGCAGGGCACCTGCATCGTCCACGAGACCTTCTCCGAGCAGAAGCTCATCGCGCTTAAAACGCGCCACCCGGCCGCCAAGGTGATCTGTCACCCCGAGTGCGAGCCCAACTTGCTGCGCTACGCCGACCACATCGGCAGCACCAGCTCGCTGTTGCGCTACGCCACCACCACGCCCGACGCCGACACCTTCATCGTGGGCACCGAGCCCGGCATCCTGCACCAGATGATGAAGGCGGCCCCCCACCGCACCTTCCTGCCCCTGCCCGGCATGGATGAGACCTGCGCCTGCAACGAGTGCCCCCACATGCGGCGCAACACGCTCACCAAGATCCGCGACGCCCTGCGCGATCTGCAGCCGCGCATCGAGATGGAAGAGGGCCTGCGCACCGCGGCCCTGGCGCCGATGCTGCGCATGATGGCCCTCGGTGGGGGCTGAACAGCTCCGTCGTGATCCGGTCAATGGATGACCGAACCATACTGAACAAGCGGATAAGACCTGTTCACCCTGGAGGTGAACATGTTCAGTCATCCCTTCGAGCCGGCCACCCCCCACGCGCTTCGGCCGCAGAGCCTGATCGCCACCCTCGATGAGGTGCTCGACGGCAAGGGCTCGTGGAGCGTGGGGCGCGACCCGTCGACGGCGCAGTGCTACTGCGAATTGTTGATCGAGGGCACCTTCTGGCGCTGGCAGGCCTCGACGATGGAGGAGGCCACCCGCAAGGCGCTGGACTGCCGGCGCTGGTGGGATCCGTCGCCGCTGCTGGGCCTTTGCCCGACCGGCCCGCGCCTGGGTGTGCCCGACGCGCCGACGGCCTTGTAAGGAATTGGGGTTTTCAACTGCCTGATCGTGGTTTTCAGTGGCGGATGGGGAAGGCGTCCGCTCCCATGCTCCGCAGGCTCCTTCGCGCGTGGTAGCATCCGCCGCGTTCACCGCTAGGAGGAGCTTGCCATGGCAAGCGGTTTGTCGAAGAAGTCCCATCTGCGTGCCGGGATGGCGCTCGCCGCGGCCTTCGTCGGGGTGGTCGCCACCCAGCAGGTCGCCCGTGCCGCGTGGCCAGACGGGTACCCCGGCCGCGTGAAAGCGATGGACGCCATCCGCTATGACGTGGCCTACCCCGGCATCGTCTACGACGCGGCCCAGGTGAAGGCTCGCTACGAAGACGCGTGCAAGAACAAGTCCTCGTCGGCCTGCAACTGGACCAAGTGGCAGGGCCCCCAGGGCGGCGATCTGGGCAAGATCAAGTCCTTCTACGCGGGCAAGTGCCCCCAGGATCCGCTCGCCTGCGTCGCGCTCGGCTACGTCGAGAACCGCGATGACAAGGGCAACATCATCCTGGGCGAGGGCGGAAAGCCCGCCAAGGCCAACGACTACTTCGAGCAGGCCTGCGAGAAGAAGGCCTACGCGCCGGCCTGCAGCAGCCTGGGCGAGGCCTACCTCTACGGCTCGGGCGTGGCGGTGGACTACGCGCGGGCGCTCAAGCTGGTGGACGAGGGCTGCAAGGCCGAAGACCCCTGGGGCTGCTACCTGCAGGGCACCTTGCTGGAGTCGGGCAAGGCCGGGTCGGTCGACAACGGGCGCGCGGTGGAGCTGTACACGACGGCCTGCAACGCCAAGATCCCGCACGCCTGCGTGGCCCTGGGCACGATGATCGAAGACGGGCGGGCCGGCAGCCGCGACCTCAACAAGGCGGCCAAGACCTATGGGGATGCCTGCGACGGCAACTACATGGGCGGCTGCTACCAGGTCGGCCGCATGTACGATGAGGGCAAGACCGGCACCCGCAACACCACCATCGCGAGCCAGATGTTCAAGAAGTCCTGCGAAGGCGGCGACATCCTGGGCTGCTTTGGCCTCGCCACCTACTACGAAAACGGCACCGTGCCCGACGGCGACATCGAAGACGCCGTCAAGATCTACGATGAAGCCTGTCAGCGCGGCCACACCAAGGCCTGCTCCAAGCTGGGCGAGCTGTACATCCGCGGCAAGGGCGTCAACAAGGATGTCCCGATGGGTGTGGGCTTCATCCAGAAGGCCTGCGACGCCAACGATCTGGCCGGCTGCGGCATCCTGGGCCAGCTCTACGAGTCGGGCAACGGCGTGGAGATGAACATCGCCAAGGCCACCGAGCTGTACAAGAACGCCTGCGACCGTGGCGACGGCAAGAGCTGCGGCCAGCTCGCCAACTTCTACGAGGTGGGCAAAGGCGTCGATGCAAACGCCGGCCGCGCGCTCGAGCTGTACGACAAGGCCTGCACCAGCGGCCACGGCAAGAGCTGCGGCAAGCTGGCCAACCGCTACATGACCGGCGATGGCGTCGACAAGAACATGGCCAAGGCCGGCGAGCTGCTCGACAAGGGCTGCACCGGCGGCGACGGCAACTCCTGCGCCAAGCTGGGCGGGCTCTACAACAGCGGAAAGGGCGTCAAGGCCGATCCGGCCCGCGCCGTCGCCCTCTTCGAGGCGGCCTGCGACTACGACAACGGCCAGGGCTGCTTCGACTTCGCCGAGGCCTACGCCAAGGGCTCCAACGGCGTGGCCGTGGACTTCAAGAAGGCCAGCAAGGGCTACTCCCGTGGCTGTGAGCTGAAGTTCGAGAAGGCCTGCGCGGCGGGCGGCTCGATCGTCTTCCAGTCGCGCATGGAGGAGGTGCTCTCCACCGCCTTTGAGTCGACCATGTGCCAGGTCTGGAGCCAGGATCGCGAAGATCCCGAAAAGACCAAGCAGGTGGTGCTGGCCCGCAAGAACGCCTTCGAGGTGATGGACGGCCCGCTCAAGAACAACACGGTCACCCTGGCCCAGGACCCGACCGAGTACAAGACGGTGGGCAAGAAGCAGCAGGGCCTGTCGAAGTGGCGCTTCAACAACGACAAGAAGGAGGTCACCTTCAGGCATATGGAGGAGTGGGACTCTGAGAATGAGCCCATCGACTCCTTCCCCGGTGACAGCTCCTACTCCGAAGACCGCGTGGGGGGCATCCGCCTCGTCTACTCGCGCGAGGAGCAGGTGGTGAAGCGGGCGGCGCCGAACCCCAAGTGCGCCTTCCCCGGCTACCTCGTGCTGACCACCGAGCACTGTTCAGAGGTGCAGGCGCTGATCGCCGCGCAGCTCATCAGCGAGTGCAAGGGCGAGTAGCGCGCCGCCCTGTTGAACTGAGAGGGCCCGGGCTACATCCCGGGCCCTTCGCCTTTTCTGGAGGTCTCGATGATCCCCCTCCTCTCCCTGCTCCTGGCGGCCCAAGCCGCAGAGGGCATGTGGCTGCCCGAGCAGGCCCCCGATGTCGCTGCCCTCCTGACCGAGGCGGGGGTCAGCCTCTCGCCCCAGGCCCTGGCCGACCCCAAGGGCGCGCCGCTGGGCTCGATCGTCTCGCTGGGTTGGTGCTCGGCCAGCTTCGTCTCGGCCGACGGCCTCATCGCCACCAACCACCACTGCGTCGAGAGCTATCTGCAGTACAACGCCACGGCGGCCCAGAACCTCGACCAGACCGGCTACCTCGCGGCCTCGCGCGACAAAGAGCTTTGGGCCGGGCCGGCGGCGCGCCTCTATGTGGTCGACGCCATCGAGGATGTCACCGCTGCCATGGAGAAGGGCATCAACGCCCGCACGGCCGACGCGGCCCGCCTCGACAAGATCGATCGCAACCGCAAAAGGCTGGTGGCCGACTGCGAGGCGGAGCCCAACCGGCGTTGCCGGGTGGTGGCCTACTATGGCGGGCAGGAGTGGCGGCTGATCCGCCAGCGGGTCTTTAAGGATGTGCGCCTGGTCTACGCCCCGCCGTCCTCGGTGGGCTCTTATGGCGGCGACATCGACAACTGGATGTGGCCCCGCCACGCCGGCGACTTCGCCCTCATCCGCGCCTATGTGAGCCCCACCGGCGACGCGGCGGCCCATGACGCGGCCAACGTGCCCTACAAGCCGCCCCAGCACCTGCGCATCGACCCCACCGGCGCCAGCCCCGGCGAGGCGGCGCTGGTGGCGGGCTACCCGGGCGGCACCAGCCGCTACGAGCGGGCCGCCTCGATGCGCTTCAGCAAGGAGGTCACCACCCCGGCCTCGCTGCGCCTGCTCCAAGAAGAGCTGATCGAGCTGAAGAGCGAGTCGATGCGCGACCCCGAGGCGGCGGCCCGCCTGGGTGCGCCGATCGACATGCTGGCCAACAGCTTGAAGTACCTGCAAGGCCTGGAGGAGGGCTACGCCCGCACGCCGGCCCTGGCCCGCAAAGAGGCCGAAGAGGCCGCCCTGCGCGCTTGGGTGATGGCCGACCCGGCCCGCAAGAGCCGCTACGCCGCGGCCCTGGTGGAGCTCGATCAGCTCGAAGAGCGCGAGCGCGCCCGCTGGCTGGCCGAGACCCACGCCAACCACCTGCTGCGCAATGGCGATTTGCTGAGCGTGGCCTACACCGCCTTCCGCTTCGCCATCGAGCGCGAAAAGCCCGATCTGGAGCGGCGCGCCGGCTACCAGCAGCGCGATCTCGAAGACACCACCGCGCGCTTCGCCACCCTCGACAAGACCCTCTGGCTGCCCGCCGACCGGGCGACCCTGGCGGTGGTGATGCGGGCGATGGTGGCGGCCCCGCCGGCGAGCCGGGTGGAGCCGGTGGTGCGCTGGATCGAAAAGCAGGGCGGGGTCAACCCGGCCCTCGACCGTCTGTTCAGCGCGACCGCGCTCACCGAGCAGGCGGCGCGGGCGAAGCTCCTCAGCAGCGACCGGGCGGCCATCGTGTCGAGCAAGGACCCCTGGGTAGAGCTGGCCGTCGCCCTGCACAGCTGGATGGCGCCGGTGGAGGAGGACGACGACCGGGTGCGCGGCGGGCGCTACCGTCTGGAGCCGGTCTACATGGCGGCTCTGGCCGAGTTCCGCGGCAAGGCGGTCTACCCCGACGCCAACGGCACCCTGCGCTTCACGTTTGGCCGCGTGACCGGCATGAGCCCGCGCGACGGTGTGCAGTATGCGCCCCAGACCTCGCTCACCGGCCTCGTGGCCAAGGCCGGCGCCGCCCCCTTCGACGCCCCGCCGAAGCTGCTGGCGGCGGCGGCGGTGGGCCCCAAGAGCCGCTGGGCCGACCCGGCCCTGGGTACGGTACCGGTGGACTTCCTCACCGATCTCGACACCACCGGCGGCAACTCCGGCTCGGCGACCCTCAACGGGAAGGGCGAGCTGATCGGCCTCATCTTCGACGGCAACTACGAGTCGATGACCGGCGATTGGATCTACGATCCGGCCACCACGCGCTCCATCCACGTCGACATCCGCTACCTGCTGTGGATGCTCGACGAGGTGGAGGGCGCCAAGGGCCTCGTCGAAGAGCTCGGCGTCAAGCCCTGATTCGAGGAGCTGGACTCTTAAAGGTCCACCGGCCCGGCCTCGTCGGGCTGGCGCATCGCCGCCGTCGGGCGGAGCTGTAGGCGCAGGTCGACCCGCCGCATCGGCCCCAGGCGCAGCTCCGGGTCCTGGCCCACGAGGCAGGCGTTGGCCCAAAGGCGCAGGCGGTCTGATCCCGTCCGGGCGGCGTCGGGGGCCACCGGCCGGGCGCAGGTCGTGTCCATCACCTCGGGCCGGGAGAAGAAGGCGGCCAGCGCGGGCTCGGGATCGCGCCCGGCGCCCAGGGCGGCGCAGACGGCGAGGTCAGCCTCCGCGGGTTTGGCGCAGAGGGCCCCCCAGGCCGGGCGCCGATCGGCGAGGCCGGCCGCCACCAGCTCCAGGCGGTCGGCAGGGGCCGCGCGCAGCTCCAGCAGGGGCGCAGCACCCCCTTCTTCGCAGGCCGTGCGCGCGGAGAGCTCGGCGGGGCCGTCATAGGCGCAGACCAACTCGCGCAGCACGCCCGCCGCCCGCGCGCCCGACAGCTCCCAGTTGGAGGGCAGGGCGGCGCCGCAGCCGCTGCTCGGCCGGCTGTCGGTGTGGCCCTCAAAGCCCAAGGACAGCGCGTAGCCGGCCTCCCGCTGCCACAGCGGGCCCAATTCCTCGACGAGGCAGCGGCGCACCGCGGCCACGGCGGCCTTCTGGGCGGGGCCGAGCTCGGTCTTGCAGACCTCAAACCAGGCCGAGTCGGGCAGGTACAGCGCCACGGTCAGGTCTTCGGGGTTGGGCACCGCCCGGCTGATGGCGCCCCCTTCCAGGCAGCGGGTGAGCGGGCCCTGCTCCTCGGCGGTGCCCAGCAGGTCGCGGGCCACCTGCTCGGCCGACTCCAGGTTGTGGCGCACGGCCTGGGTCTTGCGCGTCTCCACCATCAGGCGGATGGCGAAGACGAAGGTGGTGACGATGAAGACGAAGAGCAGGCCCGCCAGCGCATCGGCGAAGGAGGGCCAGGGCAGCTCGGCGCGGTGGCGGCGGGGCTCCCGGGGCCGGTGGCTCATGGGCGGCGGCGCCCTTCGGGATCGACGACGGCCTCGATGCGCTGCAGGCTGCGGAGCTGCCGCTCGGCGAGGCGCAGTTGGGCCACCGCCATGCCGGGCAGGGCGTAGCGCCGCAGCCCGCGGTCGAAGGCCTCGTCGAGGGCGGCCTCGGCCTGGTGGTAGCGGTACATCCAGGCCACGCTGGCCAGCAGGGCGGCGATCGACTTGGCGAAGGCGAGGCGGGCCCCGCCGAGGAGGGCCGCCATGCCGGCCTGGAGCACGGCGGGGTCACTCAAGCCGTTGGCCAGGGCGGGCGCACCTTCGAGCAGCCCGGCGGTGAGCCCCCAGAAGGTGCCGAGCAGGCCGAGCACCACCAGCACCGACTGGCCATGGGCCAGCCAGCCCGGCAGGTGAAAGCGCCTCTCGAGGTAGGGCGACTGCGGGTAGACCATCGCGTGAACCGGCTCGGCGGCGAAGCGCTCCCCGTCGAGCTCCACCACGCTGCGCCGCCACAGCGAAAGCCCCGGGCCCAGCGCCGGCCCGGTGAGCACGCCCTGGTCGAGCTCGTGGAGGAGCTGGTGCGCCTCGGTGCGCCCCCAAACCGACAGCTCCCAGAGGTGGGCGCTGTAGACCACCGTGGTCAGCCAGATGAAGAAGCCGGTGCTGGGGTCGGGGCTGCCGCCGAGCCAGCCCCAGCCGAAGCAGACGGCGACCACAAAGCCGAGCAGGGTGATCGACCAGTCGGCGATCGAGGGGGTGAGCTGCAGCGGAGACTCCACCAGGCCCCGGGTCGGGCCGGCGGGGGAGCATACCGCTTGCGGCGTGGCGCGGCGTCGTGCTCTTGCTTGTGAAGCGGCGCCGCCCTCGTTAGACCGCGGCTCCTTCCAGGCCCACCAGGGCCGGCTGTCTGAATCGCGCGCGGCGCCCCGGAGAATACCCCTTGGCCAGTGATGATCTGATCCCCCTCGAAGGCACCGTCAAAGACGTGTTCCCTGGCGGTACCTTCCTCGTCGCGACCGACGCCGGCACCGAGGTTCACGCCCACCTCTCCGGCAAGCTGCGTCGCTACCGCATCCGCGTGGTGTTGGGCGACAAGGTGACGGTCGAGGTCTCGCCCTACGACCTCAACAAGGGCCGCATCACCCGCCGCCACAAGTAGCGGCGGCCGAGGGCCCCCGCTCACGCGATGCGCCGCCGCGCCGCCAGCAGGCGGGCCATCTGGGCGGAGGGCACGGGGCGGCTGATCAGGTAGCCCTGCAGCTGGTGGCAGCCGGCTCGGCGCAGCACTTCGACCTGCGCTTCGGTCTCCACGCCTTCGGCCACCACCTGCAGCTTCAGCGCGCGGCCGAGCGCGATGATCGTGGTGGTGATGATCTGCACCTCCGAGCCCTCCTGGTGCAGCGTCTGCACAAAGGAGCGGTCGATCTTCAAGGTGTGGATGGGGAAGCGGCGCAGGTAGTTGAGCGAAGAGTAGCCGGTGCCGAAGTCGTCGAGGGCCAGCGTCACGCCCATGTCGCCGATCTGCTTCATGGTCAGGATGGCCGAGTCGATGTTCTTCATCACGCCCGACTCGGTGACCTCCAGCTCCAGGTGCTCGGGCGGCAGGCGGGCGTCGTCGAGGGCGCGCCGCACCACCGAGACGAGGTTCTGCTGCATGAACTGGCGCGGCGAGAGGTTCACCGCCACCCGCCCCACCGGCAGCCCCTGATCGATCCAGGCGCGGGCCTGGGCGCAGGCGGCCCGCAGGGCCCACTCGCCGATGGAGACGATGAGGCCGGTCTGTTCGGCCACCTGGATGAACTCGCCGGGCTCGACCAAGCCGCGCTCGGGGTGGCGCCAGCGGATGAGCGCTTCGCAGCCCAGAATGTCCAGCGTGCGGGCGTCGACCTTGGGCTGGTAGTACAGCTCGAACTCGCCGCAGCGCAGGCCCCGGCGGATGCCCTCTTCGAGCGCGAAGCGCTTCTGGGCGGCGCTGCCGGTGGCCTCGGTGAAGTGCCGCACGCCGTTGCCGCCGGCCTCCTTGGCCTGGTACATCGCCACGTCGGCGCCGCGCAGCAGGGTCTCGATGTCCTCGCCGTCGGTGGGGAAGGAGGAGGTGCCCACGCTGGCCGAGATGGCGACCTCGTGGCCATTGATAACGAAGGGCTCCACCAGCACGTTGAGCACGCGCTCGGCCACGCTGTTTGGGGCGGCGGGATCGACCAGATCGGGCAGCAGGATGACGAACTCGTCGCCGCCCAGCCGCGCCAGGAGGTCGCCGCGCGAGGTGGGGCGGCTGCCCTCCCCGTTGCGGGTGCGCAAGACCTGCTCCACGCGGTTGGCCACCGAGCGCAGCAGGCTGTCGCCCGCCGAGTGCCCCAGGGTGTCGTTGACCCCCTTGAAGCGGTCGAGGTCGATGAAGAGCAGCCCCACGCCGCGATCGGCCTGACGGGCGCGGTCGATGGCGTCGCCGAGGCGCTCCATCAGCATGGCGCGGTTGGGCAGGCCGGTGACCGTGTCGTAGTAGGCCAGGGTGTGGATGCGGGCCCGGGCCTCGGTCTGATCGGTGATGTCGAGGACCGCGCCGAGCAGGGTGCTCTGCTGGCCCAGGCCATCGAGGTGCTGGCGGGCCTGCTCCTGCACCGTGCGCAAGGGGCGGCCGGGCTGGGCGACGCGGTAGTGCACGAGGTAGGCGGCGCCGCGCTCGCGCAGGTCGGTGATGGCCAGCTCGACCTTGGCCTTGTCGTCGGCGTGGATGAAGGCGTGCAGATCGTGGAGGGTGACGGGGCCCTCGACCCCGTAGACCCGCTCGGCCTCGGGCGTGCTGCGCAGCAGCGTTCCGGCGGTGTCGCAGACCCAGGTGCCGAGGCCGGCCATCTTCTGGGCGGCGGACAGCATCTCCTCGTTCTGGCGCAGGGCGGTGGCGGCGTCGCCGGCCCGCAGCATGTAGCGGACGCGGTTCTGCAGGATGCGCGGCTGGGAGGGCTTGGTGATGAAGTCGGTGGCGCCCACCGTGTAGGCAGTGGCGATCGAGTCCATGTCTTCGAGGCCGGTCATGATCAGCACCGGCACGGTGCGCCCGTGGGGCATGGCGCGCAGGCGCTGGCAGGTCGCAAAGCCATCCATGCCGTGCATCATCACGTCGAGCAGCACCAGGGCCGGCATCTCGTCGGCGACCCGCGCCAGCGCTTCTTCACCGCTCTGGGCTTCGACGATGCGGCACTCGAGAGGCGCCAGGGCGGCGCGGGCGCCGGCGCGGATGGTGGGGTCATCGTCGACGACCATCACCAGCGGCCCCGATTGAGGGGCTGCGGCCGGCGCGGCGGAAGAGAAAACCGGCAGGCGGGCCGACAGCAGCTCGCGGGCCCGATCGAGGGCGCGCTCCAGGCGCGGCACCACCCGATCGATCGGCGCGAGGTTGCCGCTGCGGCCGGCCTGTTCGAGGCGTTGGGCCAGGGCGGCCACCATCACGGCCCCCAGGCTGGCCGAGCTGGACTTGAGCGGGTGGGCGGCGGCCTGCAGGGCCTCGGCTGAGCCGGCGGCCACGGCGTCCTTGATCTCGGCGAGGAGGTCGGCGCTGGAGCTCTCCCAGCAGGTGAAGATGGTGCGGAAGGTCTCGCCGGCGCCATCATCGAGGGCGAAGAGGGCGTCGATGGCGCCGGAGTCGAGCTCGGCGAGGGTGGGCTCGGCGGGGGCCAGGGCGAGCGGCGCCGGGGCCCGCTCGGGGGGCAGCGCGGCGGGCTTGACCCAGCGGGCCAGCAGGCCGCGCAGCTCGGCGAGGCGCAAGGGCTTGGCGAGGTAGTCGTCCATCCCGCCGGCGAGGAAGGCCTCGCGGTCGCCGGGCATCGCCTGGGCCGTGAGCGCGATCACGGGGGTGGGGCTCAGGTTCTGGGTGGACTCGTGGGCGCGGATGGCCGCCGTGGTGCGCAAGCCGTCCCAGCCGGGCATCTGGGAGTCCATGAAGATGATGTCGTAGCGGTTGCGCTGCACCAGGGCGAAGCCCTCTTCACCGCTGGTCGCCAGCTCCACCGTGCAGCCGGCCTGGCGCAGCATCCCCTCGGCGACGATGCGGTTGACCGAGTTGTCTTCCACCACCAGCGCCCGGGCGAGGGTGGGGGGCGGCTGGGGCACCGGCGCGGCCTCCCGCTCGATCGACTCGTGGTGGATCAGCGGGCCCACCACGTCGAGGAGCACCGCCGAGCGCAGCGGACGGTGGATCATCGGCGCCCGGCCGCTGGCGAGCTGAACCCGCGGCTGCACCGTGGCACCCGAGGCGCCCACCAGCAGGATGGGCACGCGGCGGATCGGCTCCAGGCGCCCCAACTCGGAGAGGGCGTCGAGCAGGATGTCGGTGGAGAGGTCGAGGTCGAGCACCAGCAGGTCGGGGGCCCGCAGGCCGAGCCGCGCCCACAGGGCGCCCAGGTCGGCCACGGACTGGCAGCGGTCGACCCGCAAGCCCAGCCCCTGGAGCTGATCGGCCAGGGTGTCCATCCCCACGGTGGACCGCGACAGCAGCGCCACCTTGCGCGTGACGCCGCCAAAGAGGCTGAGCAGCTCGGCCCGTTGGGCCGGGGCCTCGGCGAAGCAGGCCGTGAAGGTGAAGACCGAGCCCACGCCCACCTGGCTCTCGGCGGTGACGTCGCCGCCCATCCGCCGCGCCAGCTCGCGGCTGATCGCGAGGCCGAGGCCAGTCCCGCCGGAGGGGAAGTGGGTGTCGCCCTGCACGAAGGGCTGAAAGAGCCGGGAGAGGTCGGCCGGCCCGATGCCCCGGCCGGTGTCGCGCACCGCGAAGGAGACCTGCGTCTCGCCGTCCGCCTGCGCGGTGGCGGTGATGTGGATGGTGACCTGGCCCTGCTGGGTGAACTTCACCGCGTTGGACATCAGGTTGACCAGGATCTGCCGCACCCGGCCTGGGTCGCCCACCAGGGCCCCCGGCACGCCCGTGTCCAGCTGGTAGCCCAACTCGATGCCGCGTTGGGCCGCCTGCTCGGCGTTGAGGGAGATCACCGACTCGACGAGGTCGCGCAGCGCGAAGGGCGCCGACTCAAAGCGAAGCTGCCCGCTCTCGGCCTTGGAGAAGTCGAGGATGCTGTTCAGGATGGTGAGCAGCGCCTGGCCCGACTCATAGGCGGTCTCGACGAGGCGGCGGTGCTCGGGGCTCAGGCGGGCCGAGAGCAGCAACTCGGTCATGCCCAGCAGCGCGTTCATGGGCGTGCGGATCTCGTGGCTGATGTTGGCCAGAAACTGGGCCCGGCTGGCCACGCCGGCCTGGGCCTGGCGGGTGAGCGCCTGGCTCTCGGCCACCGCCTGTCGCAGGCCTTCGGTCTGGCGCCCCACCTCCGCGAGGAGCTGCTGGTTTCGGCTGCGGGCGTCGCCCTCGAAGGACTGGATGCGGTCGGCCAGCAGGTTGAGCGTGCGGGCGATCTCGCCGATTTCATCGTCGCCTTCGTCGGCGATGCGGTTGTTGTGGTTGCC
>JBEIQK010000592.1:0-4199 GCA_040376505.1 Alphaproteobacteria bacterium
CACGGCGCTCGAGATCTCCGAGCGCCCCGAGCCCGACCTCGACCTGTACACCTCGCGCGCCGATGAGCTGCGCACCAACTCCGACGCTTGGGCCCGCGAGATGTCCGAGGTGGCGGGCGCCTTCGTCGGCGACGCGGCCGATCCCTCCTACCGCTTCACCCACAAGGTCGAAGACAACATCTGGCGCCCGGTCGACACCACCGTCGCCGGCCTCGACGCCTGGATGGAGGTCGCGACCTCCTGGGTGCGCATCAAGAACGCCGGCAAGGTCGAGGTGGGCGGCTCCGTCGAGGGCGACTTCCAGATCCTGCTGCACGGCTACGACTCGGAGACCCGCGTGGTCGTCCAGGGCACCTTCAAGGTCGACGAGATCAAGGAAGACAAGTACGCCTACCCGGTGCTCGAAGACGAGCGCCGCGGCCTCAAGGAGTTCGACGGCCACAGCTTCTGCGACGGCGCGCCGGGCCCCAACTAAGGGCCACAGGGCGCGGTGGGTGGCTTGACAGCCTCCGCCGCGCCGACATAGGATTTCGTTCTGGCCGGGACCTCCCGCGCTTTCTGCAGTGTGCGTCCCCCCCACACGCTGCAGATGCGGGAGGCCCGGTCTCCTCTTTTGGGCCTCAGCGGATGCGCCGGCTGAGCTCCTTGAAGATCGGGCCGCCGGCCCGCTGCACCAGGGCGAAGGCCACCGCCTCGGCGGTGGTGATGGCGCAGCCCGCGGCCGCCATCTGCTCCAGGCCCAGGCGCCAGTCGAGCTTCCGGCGGGAGAGGGCCGCGTCGGCCACCATCCGCACGGTGTAGCCCTGGGCCCGCAGGTCTGACGCCGTCTGCGCCACGCAGATGTGGGTCTCCATGCCGGTCAGCAGCACCTCGCGGCGAAGGGGCAGCGCGGCGAGGCGCTCGCCCAGGGCCGGCTCGCCCAGGGCCGAGAAGCTCAGCTTCTCCACGGCGTCAGTGGCCTTGAAGGCCGGCAGCGTGGGCCCCAGGCCCTTGGGGTATTGCTCGGTGAAGAGCACGGGGATGCCGAGCTCATCGGCGAGCCAGCGCAAGAGGAGCGCTTGACCCACCGCCCGCTGGCGGTGCCCCTCGGGCATGGCGGGGAGGAGCCGCTCCTGCCAGTCCACGCAGAGGAGCAGGGTGGTTTCGGCGCGCAACAGGGACATCGGACCTCCTCGGGGCAGGCCGCCGCCCCGGCCCGGCCCGGTTAACCGGCGGAGATCATGCTCCGCTGCCTCCTCCTCCCCCTGCTCCTGATCGCCTGCGGCGAGGAGCCCGGGGCCACGCCTGCCGACCTCCGCCTCGCCCCCCCGGCGCCCGGTTGGGGGGCCCTCTTCTGGCGCGAGGGGGTCGCCTACCAGCGCGGCGGCGGCGATGTGGTGGTCGGCCCCAAGGGCATCGCCACCCTGCAGCGCAGCGAGGTAGCGGGGGCCTGCGGCGCCAAGGTCGAGGGCGCGCCGGTGGCCGCGGTGCTGGCCCCGCCGATCGGCGCCACGGTGGAGCCGCCCCCCGATCCGCCGGCCGTGGCCAACACCGTCGTCGAGGCCGCCGTCGCCCGGGCCGCCGAACTGCTGCCGCCGCCCGATCCCTACACCCCCGCCGGCCCCAACCCCGACCCCACCAAGGAGGCCGGCGTGCAGGTGGGCAGCGTGGTGAAGGCCCGCCGGGTCGGCGCCCCGCCGATCCTCATCGTGAGCGCCTTGCGCGACTGCACAGGCCTCATCGCCATCTTGGAGGCCGATGCCCGCACGGTGCTCGACCACCGGCAGATCCCCGGCCTCTGCACCCTGCCCCGGGCCCTGGCCCCGGCCGACCTCGACGGCGACGGCGCCCGGGAGACCGCCCTCTTCAACGCCGAGCGGGTGGTGCTCTTCCGGCTGGATGAGGCCGCGGGAAGGGCCAAGCTGGTCGCCCTGGGCGACTGGTCCTGCCCCTTGACGCCCTGAATGTCGCGCCAAGTCCGCATCGCGGCCCTGATCTGGGGCGGGACGGCCCTGCTCTCCCGGGTGATCGGCCTCGTCCGCGAGGCGGCGATCGGCCGGGTGATGGGGGCGAGCGGCGAGGCCGACGTCTACTTCACCGCCTTCAACCTGGGCGACTGGATCAACTACCTCGTCGCCGGCGGGGCGCTCGGCCTCGTGCTCATCCCCCTCTTCGCCGGCCACCTCGCCCGCAAGGATGAGGCGGCGGCCTGGCGCTCCTTCTCGGCGATCGCCAACGTACTGGGCCTCCTCGTGCTCGGCCTCGTCAGCGTCGCCTGGGTGGCGGCGCCGGCCCTGGCGCCCCTGCTGGCGCCGGGCTTCTCGGCCGATCAGCAGGCCTTGCTGGTGCACCTGACCCGCATCCTGCTGCCGGCGCAGGTCTTTCACATCCTGGGCGGCATCCTCGGCGCCGCGCTGCAGGCCCGCGACAAGCACGGCCTCGCCGCGCTCTCCTCGCTGGTCTACGCTGGCAGCGTGGTGGCGGGCGGCGTTGGATTGGGCACCGCCGAGGGCTTCGCCTGGGGCGCCCTCGCCGGCGCAGCCTTGGGCCCCTTTGGGCTCACCCTCTACGGAAACCTGCGCCTGGGCATGGCCTGGCGGCCCGGCCTCGATCTGGGCCACCCCGACCTGCGCACCTACCTCGCGCGCTCGCTGCCGATCATGGTGGGGCAGTCGATCGTGGTCTGGGATGACTGGATCCTCCGCCACCAGGGGAGCCAGTTGGGCGAGGGCGTGGTCTCGCTGCTCAACTACGGAAAGACCCTGATGAAGGTGCCGCTCGGCGTCTTTGGCGTCGCCGCCGGCATGGCCGCCTACCCCACCCTCGCCCGCCTCGTCGCCGAGGGGCGCCCCGAGGAGGCCGGCCGCACCTTGGCCACCGCCGTGCGCGGCACCCTGGCCCTGGCGCTGGGGGCCGGCGTGGCGCTGACCGTGGCCGGCGCCGAGGTGGCCGCCGTGGTGTATGGCGAGCGGCTCTCGGTGGATGATCGCGCCCAGATCGGCGTCCTCGTCGGCCTCTTCTGCCTGGGCCTCTGGGCCTGGAGCGCCCAGTCGGTGATCGCCCGCGGCTACTACGCCCTGGGCCGCACCTGGCAGCCCACGCTGATCGGCACCGTCGTGCTCCTGGCCGCCTTGCCGGCCTACAGCGCCCTCGGCAGCGCCCAGGGCGCGGCCGGCCTGGCGCTCTGCTCCTCGCTGGCGATCAGCGCCTACACGCTGGCCCTCCTCGTGCCTTTGCACAGGCAGCTCCCCGGGAGCACCGATGGGCTCGGCCTCTTCGCCCTTCGATGCCTCCTCCCAACCGCGGGGGGCCTGGGGGTGGGCCTGGGGCTCGGCAGCCTCGTCAGCCTGCCGCACCCCCTCCTGCAGGGGGCGATGACCGGCGGGGCGGCCCTGCTCACCTTCCTGGCCCTGGGCCTGCTCGTCGGGATCGCCGAGCTGCGCTCGCTCTTCGACAAGGTGGCCCGCCGCCTGCCCGGCCGAGCCGGAGCCCGCCCATGAGGCCCTGGTGGCGCGGCGATCCCGAGCCCGGCGGCGACGCCGGCCTGCTCCTCGACCATGCCCGCGCCCAGGCCAGCGCCCCGCCCGGGCCCTACCGCCGCGGCGCCCTGATCGGCCTCGACGCCATCTCGGCCACCTTTGAGGCCACCGACCTGGAGAGCGGCGCGCCGCTGCGCCTCCGCGCCCTGCAGCCGCGCTTCGCCCACGAGAGCGCCCTGCGGCGGCGCTTCTTCGCCCCCACCGCCCCGGGCCTCCCCGCGCCGCGCGCCCTGGCCGAGGCCCGCCTCTGGCCCACGCCCGGCTGGCCGGTTGTCGCCCTCAACCCCCACGAAGATGGCGTAGACACCGTGCTCCTCGCCCGCATCGCCGCCGGGGGCCTGCGCGGCCTGGAGCGCCTCCAAGCGGCGGGGCGCGGCCTGGGCGGCGGGCTGGGTGAGCGGCTCTTCGTCGACGGCGAGGCGGTGGTGCTGCTCGACCTCGACCCCTTCGGGGCCCCCCTCGACCCGCAGGCCGATCTCGCCGCCCTGGGCGGGCTCCTCGCCGGGCTCGACCCCAATGGCGACGACCCCATCGCGATCTTCGGCGCCACCCTCGCCGCGAGCCCCCCGCCCAGCGCCGCCATCGCCGCCGGCCTCCTGCAGGCCACCCTCGGCCGCGAGGCCGTCCACGCCCACCACCGCCTCGCCTTTGCCGCCCGGCGCGGGGCCCACCAGCGCCGCC
>JBEIQK010000703.1:0-3511 GCA_040376505.1 Alphaproteobacteria bacterium
AGAAGCTACCATAGTTCAAAATTCATTGGAGAGCAATTCTACCAACCAAATAAATGCTCACCTGAATGGAAAGTTCAAACTGAACTAGGCCCTTAGGAACCATTAGCATCGAACTGAAACTGATAATGATCTTTACAACCGAGACAGAGATAGGTTGTCTCCAAAGAGCCCTACCAATTTGTCACCTCCGCCTATGGTGGACGGCATCCCACAGACCAAGCTTCCTTTAATTAACTCGACCAGATAAATTTTCCAGGCAAGCTTCTAGAATGCGCAGCGCTATTCACAAATGCAACTGCTGAACTCACCATCACGGAGGGCACCGTCTCGGCCGGCACCGACGCGGTCTCTGCCGAGGCGCTGAGCCCGCTGCTCCAGGCCCGCTTCGCCCTGGAGGCGGTGGCCCATCACCTCGATGGCAGCGCCGCCCTCACGGCGGCCGAGCAGAAGACGGCGGCCACGACTGTGCGCTTGGCCTTGCAGTACCTGCCGGTGACCTTTGAGACCTACTTCGACCCGGCGCGGGCCCTGCTGGAGCCCCTGGAGCGGGTGATCCCCACCACCGCCAACCCTGTGGAGCCCAACCGCGCCCCCCTCGACGCGCTGGTGGTGGCCTTCTGGAGCGCCCTGGCCAAGGGTCTGCCCGCCGACGAGCTGGCTGGACTGGAGTTGGGCGCCGATCTGCCTGGGCCGGTCGACGCGGCGGCGCCGCGGGTGAACAAAACCCTGTCGCTGCTGGCCAGCTACGCCGGCCGTGACGGCGACTATGGCTACTCCAACGCCGGGTCGGATGTCTGGCGCAGCACCGGCCTTTACGCCGCCCCCGGCGAGCTCGTCACCGTGCAGGTGCCGGCGGGCTGGGCCGGGCGGGGGCTCTCGGTGCGCATCGGCGCGATGACCGACACCCTGTGGCACCTGGACAGTTGGACCCGCTTCCCCGAGGTCTCCCGCGCCTACGCCCTCGACGCCGCGGAGACCTCGGTCGCCAGCGCCTTTGGCGGCCCGATCTACCTGACCGTGCCCGGCGGCCTCGACCTCGGCGCGGGAGACGTAACGGTGGAAGGGGCGGTGGAGATGCCCTGGTTCGTCGCCGGAGAGACCGACCCGGCCGACTGGGTGGCGGCCCTGTCGGCGCGCGCGGTGCCGATGGTCGAGCTGCAGACCGAGGACTTCGTGCTGACCGTGCTGCGCGACGAGGTCACCGAAGACCCCGATCCCACCGCGCTGATGGCCTTCTGGCAGGCCGTGCTCGACGCCGACGCCGACCTCGCGGCGATCTCCCGGGAGCGGGTGCGGCCCGAGCGCTTTGTGATCGAGCGGCAGATCAGCGCCGGCTGGATGCACTCCGGCTACCCGCTGATGGGCTACGACTACGGCGGCCCGATGACCGATCTGTCCTACCTGGGCACCCAGGGCGACTGGGGCGCCTTTCACGAGTTGGGCCACAATCACCAGTGGATGCCGGCGGTGCTGCCCGGAAACACCGAGACCACCTGCAACCTCTGGAGCGTCTATGTGATGGAGCAGGTGGTGGGCGTGGACCGCGGCGCCGCCCACTCGGCCATCGCGCCGGCCGCGCGGGAGGCCACCATCCAGGCCTACCTCGACGGCGGCCGTGATTTCTGGGGCGACTGGAGCGTGTGGACGGCGCTGGAGACCTGGCTGCAGCTCCAAGAAACCTTCGGCTGGGAGCTCTTCACCGAGGTGCAGGCGGTCTACCTCGCCATGCCCGAGGGCGAGCGGCCCTATGACGATCAAGACAAGATCGATCGCTTCGTGCTGGAGAGCAGCTATGTCGCGGGCTTCGATCTGACCGACTTCTACGACGCCTGGGGCTTTCCCATCTCCGACTCCACCCGGGCGACGCTGGGCGCGCTGCCGATGTGGACCGAGCACCCGATGGCCGGACGGTAGGGGCCCCCAAAGGGCGCGCGCCGCAGGGGTTGCCTGCGGCGCGCGGAGACCGAGGGCTTAGAGGCCTTCGGCGTAGTCGATGGCGGCGGTGAAGGCCAGGGTGTAGTCGTTGCGGTCGAAGACCTGCACCACCATGTTCTCGTCGACGAACATCATGGTGGGGTAGCCGCGCGGCTTGAACCAGTCGGTGGAGTCGGCGTTCTCATCGGCCAGCACGGGCACCGGCTCGAAGGTGAAGTCGTCGTACCAGTCGGCCACCGTCTCGGGGGTGGCGGCGTTGCCATTGGCGTCGGCGTCGAGGATCGTGATCCAGTAGACCTGGCCGCTGGAGATGATCTCGTGCAGGGGCTCAAAGCCGTAGCCGTCGAGCTCGCTGTTGCGGCCTTCGATCAGCTTGGCGGCCTGCTTGCACCAGTAGCACCAGGCGCCCGACAGGTCGATGATCATCGGCTTGCCCTGCTGGGCGAAGTCGTAGAGGTCGACCTCGTCGCCGAACTGATCGATGAACTTGTAGCGGGGGACGATCTCGCCCTCGTTGGCGCGGCCCTCAAAGTCGCCCTGGGCCATGGCGTCCTTGTTGGGGTTGTAGGGCCAGCCGCCGGCGTAGACACCGTCCTCGGCGTCGTTGGGGTTGCTGCCGGCGGAGGCCTCGACGCCGTCGGGGTAGCCGTCGCCGTCGCTGTCGGCGGCGAGGGGGTCGGTGCCCAGGCCGGCTTCGGCGCCGTCTTCGAGGCCGTCGGCGTCGGAGTCGGTGGAGGCCGGATCGGTGCCGAGCTGACCTTCGACGTTGTCGGAGAGGCCGTCTCCGTCGGAGTCGCGGAGCTCCCCGGTGACTTCGCCCGACTGGGGGCCGGCGTCGGGGGTGAGGTCTTCGGTGGCGTCGCAGGCGGAGAGGGCCAGGGCGGTGGCGAGCAGGACAGAGGGACGGAACATGGACACCTCGGGTGTGCCTGTGTAGTGTGCCCCGGATGTCTGGCGGGCGCACGGCGGCCGCTGAGAATTTGACGCGCGAGCCCCCGCTGCGGAAGGGGGGTCGCAGGCCTCCGGAGCGGTGGTGATGCGCATCTTGCCGGCCTTGATGCTCGGTGTGGCCTGCGCCGATGACGGCGCGGCCCCTGGCTCCGTCGCGTCGACCCCGGGCGAGGACAGCGGCGAGGAGCCCATTCCCGAAGAGACCGGCGTCTGGGGCCCCGACGCCCAGGGCGTAACGGTGAATTGCAAGGGCGTCGCACTTCGGGCCGAGGCCACCGCCGAGGGCGTGGTGCACCTGCGCTACGGCCCGCGCCGCCGGGGCTCTTTCGCGGTGCTCGGCGGGGCGCCGCCAGCCGATCCGAAGGTGGAGGCCACGCCCACCGGCTGGGCGATCACCGAGGCCGGCCTGCGCGTGGAGATCGACGAGGCCGACTGCGCGGTGCGGGCCTTCGATCCGACCGGGGTGCTGCTCCTCGATGATCCGCCCGGCGGCGGGATCGACGGGGCAAACAGCCTGCGCCGCCGCCTGGCGCCCGGCGAGCGCATCCTGGGCCTGGGCGGGCGGACGGGCGGCATGGATCGCCGGGGTCGGCGCCTCGACTGCTGGACCACCGATGCCTACAAC